>JBNJEB010000063.1:0-8308 GCA_051745425.1 Bacillota bacterium | reverse complement strand
ATGGAATTTACTGAATATCTCTGGCGTAAAATTCTTGGTGCAGACTTTGATCGGCTGGAAGTTGAGATGCTCCGCAGGGAAAAAAGGGAGCTGGAGGCAATTTAAATTGTGCAATATTCATTACAAACAGCTCAGTTCTTTTAAATCTGGATCTTAACCTGGATTGAAAATTATCGCCAGGGTTGGGGTGGTAATTTAGGCTGATTATATGTTATATTATATATAGATATAATTTTATTTAAATAAGGCTATGTATTATTAGATAATCTAATTATCGTTGTATTTAGGGGGAGTCAAAGGATGTTTCAGAATCGGTTTTTCAGGATAACAGCAGCAGTTATAATGCTATTGGCGATATTTTTTATTGTCAATCAAATTCCTCAGTTGGTTGATTTTTTCAGTGGTGTCTTTCATTTAGTAATTATACCTTTATTGCTAGCCACCTTCTTTTATTATCTGCTGAGACCTTCTGTCCGCTTTTTATATAAGTATATTAATAATAAGTCTCTCTCGATATTTTTAACAATTGTAGCTCTTTTGATCTTGATCTTTTTTATAACTTATTTTGGTGGCAGTATTATTTACACTGAAGTTAGGCGGCTGATTAGATTTTTAAGTGATTATGAAAGTATAGCAGTTCGGGTAAGTGAGCTAATAACTGAAGTAGATGAGATAGAGTTTCTAGCAGAGATTGATGTAGAAGGCAGACTGGTCCAGTTTGCCAGAGATATTGGCAATTGGATTACTGGTTATAATTTTATGGGACTATTTGATTCTCTGGCTCAGATGGTTGTTATTTTATTTCTGACACCGTTTCTGGTTCTTTACTTTCTCAAAGATGATCGGCTTTTATTCAAGAAATTCCTTAAATTAATTCCAAAAGATCGGCGGGAAACTTTTAAAGCAATTATCGGTAAAATTGATAAGACCTTTGCTGTATATATTCCCAGCCAGCTTCTAGTTGGAGCAATTTCAGGTGTGATAATTTTTGTTGGGTATCTTTTGATAGGTATGCCTAACGCCCTGGCTCTAAGCTTTATTCTGGCATTTGCTTCGATTATTCCATTTATCGGGCCGGCTATCGGGGTTGCCCCGGCAGTTTTTCTTGCTTTAACCAATAGCTGGATAATGGTGTTGCAGGTAGGGATTTTGATGGCTTTAGTCCAGATGATTGAGAATAATTTGATTCGGCCAGTACTCCAGGGAGGAATGTTAAATACTCACCCGATTGCTGTAATTATAGTTATTGTTATTGCCTCTCTCTCCTTTGGGATTTTAGGAGTTTTAATTGCTATTCCTGTTTATGTCTCTCTCAGGGAAAGCTTTAAAATAATTTTAAATAATAAAGGCGGTATCTTATCTGAGATAGGTAATGACTAAATCCCAGGAAGGACAGTGATAGTTTAACCTGGATTTAAAATAGGATTAATTTTCAGACTATATTGACATTTAACCATGATTAAATGTATAATTATTTTATATACTTAAATAACTAAAGTGGGAAGGGAGGGTTTTATTTGCTTGATCTTAGAAAGGTTAAGAGTTTTGAGATGCCGACTAGAGTTATTACCGGGGCAGGCTCAATTAAAAATTTGCCAGAATACTTAAAAGAGGAGGGTATTACTAAGCCGTTAATAGTTACCGATCCTGGAATTAGGGAGGCAGGATTGCTGGAAAAATTAGAAGAGGTTTTACAGAAAAATGATTATAATTATGCACTTTATGATGAAGTCTTTGCCAACCCAGATATCGAATTAATCGATAAAGGTAGAGACTTTTTCCAGTCTGAAGGCTGTGACGGTTTAATAGGCTTTGGTGGCGGGAGTTCTATTGATACTGCCAAAGGTATTGGTGTTATAGAGACCCATGGAGGCTCTATACTGGAATATGAGTTTGGCAGAAAACCCCTGACTGAGAGGATTACACCTCTAATAGCTATGCCAACCACTGCCGGAACTGGCAGTGAAGTAACAATGTGGGCTGTTGTTACTGACCATGATCGCCAGGTTAAGTATAATGTTGGGGGGCCGTTAATTGCGCCTCATGTAGCATTAATAGACCCTGAGATTCATATGTCAATGCCGGCTCATATTACTGCTGGGACCGGGATGGATGCCTTAGCCCATGCTGTTGAATGTTACACTTCTCATTATGCCCAGCCGATGACTGATTCTGTGGCCCTGCTGGCTATTGAATACTGTGGCAAGTATCTCCGGAGGGCTGTTGCTAATTCTGCAGACCTTGAGGCCAGGTATTATATGGCCCAGGCTGCTATGCTTGCTGGTCTTTCATATGGCAGTGAAAGTGCCGGTGCTGTTCATGCCATGACCCAGAGTCTTGGAGGAATTAAGCCAGATGTTCCCCATGGAGCAGCTGTAGGAACTCTGCTGGCACCAGTTATGGAATATAACTGGCTTGGTTATCCAGAGAAATTCAAGCGAATAGCTATTGCTCTGGGAGAAGATGTCTGGGAGTTAACTGATCGTGATGCAGCTCTAGTCTCGGTTCAGGCAGTTAAAGAATTGGCTGCTGATATTAATATTCCTGGTCTGAAGGATTTAGGAGTTAATGAAGAAGAGATTCCTGAACTGGCTGTTGCAGCCGAGGAAGATCCCCAGACTGTTGGTAATCCAAGAGATATAGATCGCCATTCCTATGAAGAGATATATTATAATGCATTTCACCAATAATATGTAATTAAGGAGATATTGTTTATGGCAGATAATACTAAGTCAAATAAGTTAACGATCTGGGATAAGATGAAGAATGAAAAAGTAACTGCTTTCTTTTTCTGCCTGCCAGCATTAATTCCATTAATTGTTTTCTGGATAGGGCCGATGATTTTTGCTTTTTATTTAAGCCTGACTAACTGGGACCTTATGATGCCAGTCTATGATATGGTTGGCCTGGAAAATTATCGCCAGCTTTTCAGTGATCCCAGATTTTATGATACTTTATGGAATACCCTGTATTTTACCGTAGGTTCAGTTGTGCCGGCAGTATTCGGTGGTCTTTTGCTGGCGATCCTTTTACAGGGGAAGCTGATTGCCAAGACATTCCATCGGACTCTTTTATTTTCTCCCTGGGTTACGCCGCTGGTTGCAATGGCGATAGTCTGGTCCTGGCTTTTTAATCCCCGGCGAGGATTGATTAATTTTATTCTTGGAGCTTTAAATCTTCCAATACTGCCCTGGGCATCTAGCTCAACCTGGGCGATGCCAGTTGTTATTATAGTCAGTGTCTGGAGGACTCTGGGCTGGGCGATGGTCTTTTATCTGGTGGCTTTAGATAAGATACCAGATTCCATTTATGATGCCGCTAAAATTGATGGGGCAACTTTCTGGAAGAAGTTGCGATATATTACATTGCCCCTGGTTTCGCCGACCACACTTTTTTTATCAGTTGTATTGACTGTGGAAGCCCTCAGGGCTTTTGATCAGATAGATATTATTACCCAGGGTGGTCCGGCAGGTGCGACCAGAACATTGCTCTACCATTACTATCAATCAGCATTTCAGAGATTTAATGCCGGTGAGGCGGCAACTATCGGGATTATAATCCTGCTTATTTCAGGAGTCTTTGCTATTGCTCAATTTATTATTTCTAAAAAATATGTCCATTACCAGTAATAATCGCAAGAAAGTAGGTGGTAAATTAAATGGCATCCGGTCAAAATAAGATGTATCGCTTTAAGGATAAAATATCTAAAATAACATTAAATATTTCTGTGGCTGCTATCAGTTTTCTAATGGTATTTCCATTTTTCTGGATGTTTACCAGTGCTTTAAAGACTCAGGATGAAATCAGAGCTTTCCCGCCCAGGATTCTGCCTGACGTTCCTCAGTGGGGCAACTTTCTTGAGACCTGGCAGGCGGCTCCATTTGATCTCTATATCTTTAATAGTTTCTTTACGGCAACTGCTATTGTGGCTCTCCATGTGATTACAACAGCTTTTTTTGCCTATGCAATCACACAATTGACCTTTAGATTTCGCAATTTGCTCTTTGGCATTGTGATGGCGACCTATATGCTGCCGGTACCTGTAACCTATGTCCCAAGTTACATTATACTTTCAAGGCTGGGCTGGCTTGATAGTTATCAGGGGATTATTCTTTCCAATGCTGTCAGTGTCTTTGCGATTTTTCTGGCCAGACAGGCATTTTTACAGGTTCCTAATGAATTAGTTGATGCAGCAAAAGTCGATGGTGCCAGTCACTGGACAATACTCTGGAAGATCTTCTTTCCATTAACAAAGCCTATCTTTATAACCTTTGGGCTTATAAACTTTGTTCTGATGTATAATAATTATCTCTGGCCTCTGTTGATTATTAGAAGCAGAGAGCTTTATCTAATAACTATTGGCCTCAGGCAGTTCTTTATCGAGCAGGGAGCCTATGGTGTCAACTGGCCATTGATAATGGCAGCCAGTACAATTGTAGTTACACCACTCTTGATTTTATTCTTTATTACTCAGAAATGGTTTGTTAAAGGTGTTGGCGGTTCTGGAATTAAAGGCTAATCTGGATTTAGATTTTAGACTTTAAAGGAGGCTAAAATGTTAAAAAAACTATTAAAAACAGGTTTTATGGGTTTGCTGGCAGTTGCGCTGATTTTGAGTTTTTCAGTTAATACTGTTCAGGCTGATGTTGTTGAGATAGACTATTATTATGGACTTGGTGGGTATCTTGGAGAGGTAATGGAAGAAATGATTGCTGAATTTAATGAAGCTAATTCTGATGTTCAGGTCAGAGGAATTACCTATGGTGATTTTGACGAGGCTCTCCAGTCCTTTCAGGCCGGAGTTGCTGCCGGTGACCCGCCAGCAGCTGTAATGCTTGAACCTACTCCGACTGTTGAATTTGCCAGCAGAGGCATTCTGGCCTCAGTTAGTGATTTAATAGCTGCTGATGATCAGACTGATGCCGATGATTATTATGATGCTTTTTATGATATGTCGATGATTGATGGGGAACAGTATGCAATACCTTTATTTGGTACAACTCAGGTGCTCTATTATCGCCATGACCTCTTTGAAGAGGAAGGGATTTCACCTGAGAAGTTAGAGACATGGGAAGGTATGGAGGAGGCTGCCACTAAACTGGCAGCAAGAGATGATGTTGAGTATGGCTGGATGCCGATGTGGGGCCGCTATAATATGATGGATGCTGCTTTTGCCAGGGGTGGCAAAATGATCAGTGATGATGGTACTGAAGTATTGATTGACAGTGAAGAATGGGTTGAGACCTGGGAGGCATTTAGAAAATGGATCCATGAAGATGAGATTATGGGTATCCATCATAGTGGTGTCGGCTGGGAATACTGGTACGATACTATTGATGATGTTTTAGAAGGTAATGCTGCCGGTTATACCGGTTCCAGTGGAGACCAGGGCGACCTTGATTTTGATATTGTTTCAGCTGCTATTCAGCCAGGCTGGGAAGGACATGGAGATCCTGCTCCTGTAGGTGAAGCAAGATATGGCGTTATTCCTGCCAATATTAGTGAAGAAAAGAAAGAGGCAGCCTATCGCTGGTTTGCATTCTTCTCAAGTCCTGAAAAGACTGCCGAATGGAATATGAAGACCGGTTATCTGGCAGTTAGAAATTCAGCTCTAGATATTCCTGAATTTGCTGAGTTCTTAGAAGAAAATCCTAATGCTAGAGTACCGCTAGATCAGCTTGATGTGGCTTCACCATACTTTATAGATCCAACTGGTGGAGATATTGAACAGGCTCTTGATGATGCTGCTGATGCTGTCCAGATAGAGAATGTTCCTGCAGAGGAAGCTCTGGGAGAGGCCAAGGAGAGAGCCCAGCGAGCATTAGATCAGACAAACTAGCCTGATTGGTTAAACTAATTTGAACAGGTAAACTAAAATATGTAATCTGGTTGGGGGAATATCCATGAAGAGAATTGTGGCAGATTTTGATCTCTGTACTGGCTGTGAGACCTGTGCTTTAGTCTGTTCATTTACAAGGCTGGGAGGATTTAATCCTGATAGATCCTGTCTTGAGCTAAATCTATTTGCAGATGGCGTCTTTAATTTTCCTGAGACCTGTCATCAATGTAGCAATGCTGTCTGCAGCCAGGTCTGTCCCACCGGAGCAATGCAGGTTGATAGAGAAGCTGGTATTGTCAGGGTCGATCAGGCCAGCTGTATCGCCTGTGGCCAGTGCGAGGATGCCTGCCCTGTTGATATGGTTAAAGTCGATAATGATCTTAATTATGCCCTTAAATGCGAGCTCTGTCAGGGTGAGGTTCCCTGTGTGGAAGCCTGCCCTGCTGATGCTCTGGGGGTGTATAGTAAATGAAATATGGAAGTTACATGGGCCGTTTTTTAGAGATTGATCTGACTTTTAATTCTACAAGGGAGATTGAACTAGAAGATCAGTTAATAGAAGAATACATTGGCGGTAAAGGTTTTGGTGTGAAGCTTTATCAGGATTATATTGATGATTCTGTTGAACCTTTAAGTTCTGATAATGTTCTCTTCTTTTTGACCGGACCACTAACCGGGACCTATGCTCCAGCTATGCGCTCAGTTGTTGTGACCAGGTCACCTTTGACAGGTGGCTGGCTTGATTCCTATTTTGGCGGCTATTTTGGCCAGGCTATTAAATATGCCGGCTATGATGGGCTAATAATTAAGGGAAAGGCAGACCATTTGTCATATATTTTAATAAATAATGGTAGAATTGAGATTAAATCCGGGATAAAGTTAAAGAAGCTTTCAACATCTGAGACAGCTACCAGGATTAAAGATCTCCATGGAGGTAAGTACAGAGTTGCCTCTATTGGTCCAGCTGGCGAAGAGCTGGTTAAATATAGCCTGATTTCCTGTGAGAATAATCGCCAGGCAGGTCGGGGTGGCGCCGGTGCTGTTATGGGCAGCAAGAATCTTAAGGCGATTGCAGTAAAAGGCGATTCGCTGATTAAAGTGGCAGATAAGGCTAAATTTGTTGAGGCAGTAGGTAAAGCCAATCAGGACCTGGCCGAATCTGCTGATATTGAAAATTTTCGTGAGAATGGAACTCCGTCATCAGTGCCCTTTGCCAATGAAATTGGGATGTTGCCTACTGAGAATTATTATAAGGGTCAGTTTGCTGATGCAGAAGGTCTGGAGACCGGGCCTCAGCAGGAATTATTCTGGAATAGGAATTTAGCCTGTAGTGGCTGTCCGATTGCCTGTGGCAAGATTGGCAGAATTAGCCGGGGGAAGTATAATGGTATGCTGACAGATACTGTGGAATACGAGACCCTGGGTCTTTTAGGCTCTAACCTGGGACTTGGTGATATTCGTGAAGTTACTAAATTGGCCAATCTCTGTGATGAGTTAGGGCTTGATACAATTTCTGCTGGCGGTGCAATCGGCTTTCTGATTGAAGCTATAGATAGAAATCTTTATTCTGACTCTGTGCTTGGGGATCTGGATTTTGGTGAATTTGAGGCGATCAGGGAAATGCTTGAAATGATAGCTTTTAGAAGGGGTCGGACAGCAGATTTATTGGCTGAAGGGGTTGAAGAGTTTTCTGGCAAGATTGTTGGTGGTGATAAGTTTGCTATCCATATTAAAGGCCTGGAAACTCCAGCCTGGCCACCCCGGGGAGCACCTGGCATGGGGCTGGCCTTAATGACTGCTGATAGAGGTGGATGTCACCAGAGATCTTTCCCTGTATCCCATGAAGTTGGCGGTCTTGAATGGCAGGGTAAGAAACTGGAGCGGCTTTCTACTGATGGCAAGGCCAGTCTGGTTGTCTATCAGCAGAATAAACTGGCTGCCCTGGATACCCTGGTTAAATGTGATTTTGGGACCTATGGCATCAGTGAAAAGAGTTATCAATTGATGCTAGAGGCTGCTACCGGGCTTGAACTGGCCGGTGAAAATCCCTGGCAGGAACTTGGAGCCAGGATCTGGAATGAGACCAGAAAGATTAATATGATGCATGGTTTCGACAGGGAAGATGATATATTGCCTGCCAGGTTTATGGAAGAACCATTGCCTGATGGCCCGGCTGAGGGTCATATGATCACTGAAGAAGACCGGGAAGAGATGCTGGCCGAGTATTACAGATTGAGAGGCTGGAACTCTAATGGCGAAATAAATTAATATCAAGATTAAAAAGGCGGCTTCTGGCCGCCTTTTTTTATGGAATATAATAATATTTCCTGGGAAGGTCAAGGTAGGTTTAGCCCGGGTTGGCAATGGTTAGAGTTGTTCATTATTTTTTTCGACAATATTCTTTAAAATAAAGGGTTTTTATAATTAATGTAGAATAAATATAAAATAGATTATTTAGAGATTTAAAGT
>JBNJEB010000062.1:0-8311 GCA_051745425.1 Bacillota bacterium | reverse complement strand
GACCTTAATACATTTCAGGTTGATCTTCAGACGACAGAAAATTTAATTAAACAGCTTAAATCAACTAACCGGAGAAATGATTATTTTATTATAGCTGAAAGTGGAATAAAAATTAAATCAGACATTGAATATATGAGGAATATTAATATAGATGGTGTTCTTATAGGCGAGACATTAATGAGAGCTGATGATCCTATTACTAAGATTAAGGAACTTGGTTTATTTAAAGGAGAGTTAAAATGAATTTGAAAACTAAAGTCAAGATCTGTGGTATGACTAATAGAGAGGATATATTTGCAGCTATTAAATTGAATGTTGATTCTTTAGGGTTTATCCTGGCTAAAAGTCCAAGAGAGATTGATTTATACCAGGCTGAAAAATTTATAACTGAAATACCCCCATTTATTGATAGGGTGGCAGTTGTAGTTAATCCAGAAATACATGAACTGGATGAAATTATCTCAAGTAGGTTATTTACTCATATTCAGTTCCATGGCAGTGAAGCACCAGAGATGATTAAAAATATTCCTTTGAAAACTATTAAAGCAATACCTATTGCTGATGAACTAGATTTAAAAAAAGTTGATAAATATCAGGACTATGCAGATAATTTTCTCTTTGATACCAAAATAGGATTTAAGACAGGGGGCACAGGCAAGAGTTTTGACTGGTCATTACTTAACAAAAGAGTTATTGGTTTAGACTTTATATTGGCCGGTGGACTGGGGCCAGAAAATATTGAAGAAGCTCTTAAGAAATTAAAACCTGCGGCAGTAGATTTGAACAGTCAGTTAGAAATATCACCAGGCAAGAAAAATTATTTATTAATGAAGAGGTCTGTAGAAAAAATTAATAATTATAATAATAGTTTAAATGACGATTTAACAAGAGAGGAGTTAAAATAATGTCGCCAAAATATTTCTCGGATTATGGTGGTCGCTATGTTCCTGAAACATTAATACCAGCACTTGATGAACTTAATGAAACCTATCAATTTCTCAAAGATGATAAGAATTTCATTAATAAGTTCAAATCATTACTCTCAAATTATAGTGGTAGACCTACTCCATTATACTTTGCTGAAAAATTAACAGAATATTACCAGGGCCCTAAAATATATTTAAAGAGAGAGGATTTAAATCATACAGGTGCTCATAAAATTAATAATACTCTTGGTCAGATATTACTGGCTAAAAAGATGGGAAAGAACAGAATCATAGCTGAGACAGGTGCAGGCCAACATGGTGTCGCTACAGCAACTGTAGCGGCCAGGTTTGATTTAGAATGCCAGATCTATATGGGAGCTGAAGATATAGAACGTCAGTCATTAAATGTATATAAAATGGAGATGCTTGGCGCAGAAGTGATCCCAGTCAATACAGGGAGTAAAACATTGAAGGATGCCACCAATCAGGCAATTAGAGATTGGGTTGGCAATGTAGAGACGACTCATTACATAATTGGTTCGGTAGTCGGGCCACACCCTTATCCTGAAATAGTCAGAGATTTTCAGAAAATCATTGGAGAAGAAACTAAAAAACAGATATTTGAACAGCAAGGTAGCCTGCCTGATTATATACTGGCCTGTGTAGGCGGCGGCAGTAATGCAATAGGTATCTTTTATCCCTTTTTAAAGGACGATAATGTTAAAATGATAGGAGTGGAGGCTGCTGGTAAGGGAGTCAATTCAGATAGGCATGCGGCTACTTTATCCAGGGGAAGAGTTGGAGTTCTCCATGGTAGCAAATCATATCTTCTCCAGGATCAGGATGGTCAGGTTATACCTGCTTACTCAATTTCAGCTGGACTGGATTATCCAGGTGTTGGGCCAGAGCACAGTCATTTAAAAGCAACTGAGCGAGTAAATTATCAATATATAAATGATAAACAGGCAATCGAAGCTTTTAGGTTATTATCAGAAAAAGAAGGGATTATACCTGCTTTAGAAAGTTCTCATGCTTTGGCTTATCTTGAAAAACTGGCTCCTAAGCTCAACCATAATCAGACAATAATTGTTAATCTTTCAGGTAGAGGTGATAAAGATATTAATAACTTTAAAATGATCAGGGAGGCTGAAAGTAATGGGTAAAATAAAAGATGCATTTAATCAGAAAAAACCTTTAATTACTTATATAAGTGGTGGTGACCCTAATCTTAATATGACAGAAAAGATGATCTATAAACTTCAGAATGAAGGGGTAGATATAATTGAAATAGGTATTCCTTTTTCTGATCCACTTGCAGATGGACCTACAATTCAGGCGGCTTCGCAGAGGGCATTGAAAAGTGGAGTTTCATTGAAAATTTTAATAGAAAAACTAGCAAAAATTAATGATAATATCAAAGTCCCGATTATATTAATGGGATATTATAATTCTATTTTAAATTATGGTGAAAAAAGATTTGTTAATGATATTAATCAGGCAGGTATCTCTGGTATTATTATACCTGATCTCCCCTTTGATGAAAAAGGTGAACTGACATACTACCTAAAACAAAAATCTATTAATCAAATTTTTCTGGTAACGCCAAATACCTCTGAAGATAGAATTAAAAAGATAGTAAAATTTTCTTCAGGATTTCTTTATGCAGTTGCCCACATTGGTATAACAGGTGAAAAAAATAAGGAAAATCCTTTGCTTGAAAGTTACTTAAATAAGGTTAGGAAATATACAAAAAATCTTCCTATTGGTCTTGGTTTTGGCATAGACAACCAGGCTAAAGCAAAAAGGGCAGCAAGGTATTCTGATGGCATAATTATTGGCAGTGCTTTGATAAAAGCAATTCAATCTGGAAATACAGAAGAAGAGATGCTAAATAATGCAGGGAATTTTGTGAAATCAATAAAAGAAGCAATTAATTAAAATAGTAACTACTAATCAGAAGTATATATCCATTAGCAGCTTAAGTTTTAGAGAAAATATATTAAAAATCAAATCCTGTTCATCCTTAATTCCCTCCTGTTAATTTTGTTTTTTAGTTTGTCTATTTTAGTATATTCTGTGAATTTCTTATAAAACAGATCATCCAGGGGCCAGGCTCCACAAACTTTCCAAACGTATATTTATTATGTCATTTAATAAAAAGCATTTAGTCATATATTGGTCAAATATTAGTCTTTTTTCAGTCATTTTATTTTGATATTTTAATTGATGTGTTATATTATATCTTTAGATTAGTAAATAAATATAGTTGATTTCTGGAGGGATATTATCAAGGATCCTCAAAGAACAGAAGAGCATAATGAACAGGAAAAAGATAGGTCAATTCCTTTTATAATAACAAGTTCATATCTTCTAACTTTTATATTTATACGAAGCGCAGTAATAATTGCAGGTTCAGCCGGTAGTTCTGCATCTCAGGCAGTTAAAGATGGCGAATTAATGTTTTATGTAGGTACCAATGTAGTTTTATTTGGTTACCATATTCATCATCTATTTTTTGGCATTTTGCTGATTTGTCTAGCTGGCTGGTTTGCAATAACAGGATCAAAGTATTTTAGTAATAGAGATACTGCATTGATGTATGGTATTGGAATGGGACTATTCATGGATGAAATCGGTCTTATTCTTTCCTGGGGAGATTACTGGTCCAGTACAACTTATCTATTAGTTCTGCTTCTTGCAGGTATTTTTCTTAATATAGTATACTTCCCTGATTTTTGGGCAGAAGTTCGAGGCCAATTATCCCATGTAAACCCTAAAAGAATAACATCTTTAAGTGCTGGTAAAAACCTTATATTAAGGAGAGTGGATATTTTGGCAGAAGAAACAAGTAATACAAGTAAAGTAAGCTTAACATTTTCCGGTTTATTATATATAGTAGTAGGTATACTGGTACTTGCTTTTCCAGAGTTAGTTTATTACTGGGTAGCAGGAGGTTTTTTATTACAGGGATTATCTTCCCTCGTCCAGGCCTGGAAAGCATAAAATTGATTTTCTTTCCCCGGCTATGCCGGGATTTTTTATTATGATATAATTGAATTGATAATAATTAATTTAGGTGATAAAAAATGAAATTAAAAAATAAACTAAATTCTCCATTCTTTTATATAAATTCTAAAGCTTATCTTTATGGAGAAAAACTTTTAGAGTTTGCAAAAAGAGCAGATAAGATATCAGCCAAACACGATATTCAAATTATTATTTCTCCACAGCCGGTTGACCTGCGCCTGATATCAAATAATACAGAAAACTTACTAGTTTTTGCTCAAAATATTGACCCTATAAGTGAAGGCAGGGGGCATGGGTTGATTCTTCCTCAAGCAGTACAAGCAGCAGGTGCAGAGGGAGTAATTTTAAACCATAGTGAATATCAGCTAAAACTCTCACATATCTCAAAAACAATTAAAATAGCAAAAAGTTTAAATCTATTGACCTTGGTTGCCGGTGAATCATTGGAAGAACTTGCTGCTCTGGCAAAATTGAATCCAGATGTTATTCTGGCTGAAAAGTCAGATTTGATCGGTACTGGAACAAGAAGTAATGAGAATTATGTAAAGGATTCAATCAAAATAGTAAAAGAAATTAATCCTAAAATAAAAATAATGCAGGGAGCAGGAATAAGTACCGGTAAAGATGTTAAAGATATTTTGAGTTCAGGCGCTGATGCAGCAGGAGCCGCCAGTGGGATTTTTGAATCTGATAATCCGATAAATGTTTTAAAAGACTTAATTTTAGCAATGAAATAATACAGTTTAATTAATAATTAAATTGATTTTTATGTTATTGAAATTATTGACAGTATATTACCTTTATGATAATATTACTTATGCTAAATATAAAGTTGACTTATAAACTTGGATTAACTTATCGTTAATTCTAATAAATAGTATTAAATAGAGGTAAATAATACAGGAGGTGAAAGCATCTCTTGAAGTCATATATTATCAAAAGAATCCTTTCATTGATCCCGGTAATAATTATTGTAGCAGTGATCACATTTTTTATAACAAATTTAATGCCTGGAGACCCTGTCAGAGTTATTTTAGGAAATATGGCAACAGAAGAACAGGTGATTCAATTAGAAGAGACTCTAGGATTAGACCAGCCTTTAATTTATAGATTTATTAGTTGGGCAAAAAATATTATTAGAGGAGATCTTGGCGATTCACTATATTTAAATTCTTCAGTCAGGGCTGCTATAATCAACAGAATAGAACCAACATTTTTAATAGCATTAATGGCCCAGACACTGGGAGTGATTTTAGGTATATCGCTTGGTATGCTTGCTGCAGTAAATCATAGAAAATTATTAGATAAGCTTTCAATAACTATTTCTCTTCTAGGTATTTCAGTTCCCAGTTTCTGGCTATCAATAATCTTTATCTTAATTTTTGCAGTCTGGTTAAGATGGTTTCCTGTAAGTGGATATGAACCTCTAGCTGAAGCAGGAATTTCAACATTTAAATATTTGATTTTACCAGCAACAGCTTTAGCCTTCATGCAGGCTGGAATTATAGCAAGAATTACAAGGAGCTCAATTTTAGATACATTTAAAGAAGATTATATAAGAACTGCCAGGAGTAAAGGACTTTATCAAAAAACAATCATAATAAAACATTCATTAAGAAATGCTATGGTTCCAATTATAACAGTTATAGGACATAATTTTGCTATTCTTTTAGGTGGGACCTGGATAATCGAGACAATATTTTTTATACCTGGGACCGGCTATTTAGCTATTAATGCAATTATGAGAAGAGATATCCCTGTTATTCAGGGTTGTATTATATTTGTTGCTTTAATATATATTACTGTTAACTTTTTTGTTGACCTTAGTTACGCTTTTTTCAACCCCAGAATTAAATATAGTTAAAAAGGGGTGGTATATTTGTTTTTAAAAAATTTCAAAAGACTTATCAAAACCAATAATTTTCAAGTCGCATTTATTATAATTATTATAATTTTATTTTTAATAACCTTTACTTCTTTTATTACTGAGTTTAGTCCTCTAGAAAACAACAGTAGAAATAGGCTAGAAAGCCCGTCATTTAAACACTATATGGGTACAGACGAGTTTGGGAGAGATGTTTTTGCCCGGGTATTATATGGAGCCAGGAATTCCATTCAGGTAGGAACTTCAGTAGTCATTTTGACTATATTTTTTGGTGGGATAGTAGGAATTTTAGCTGGTTATTTCTCAAAGTTAGATAATATAATTATGCGACTACTAGATGGAATAATGGCCTTTCCTGGCATTATAATTGCAATCTCACTTGCTGCTATCTGGGGTGGTGGCAAATATAATATAATTATTGCCCTTTCTTTTTCTTACTTCCCTAAGATGGCTAGAATAGTTAGGTCTTCAATATTAAGTATAAAGGATTTAGAATATATAGAAGCTGCAAAATCTATCGGTGCCAGTAATTCTAGAATAATATTTAGACATATCTTAAAAAACTCAATCTCTCCAATCATGGTGCAGGCTTCATTTAATTTTGCCAGAGCTATTCTTGATGAAGCAGCTTTAAGTTTTCTAGGTGTAGGAATTATGCCACCTAATCCTAGTTTAGGTGGAATGATTTCAGATGCAAGATCGTTTCTGACAGTAGCTCCCTGGATAATAACTTTTCCAGGTATCTTTATTGTAATTATTGTTTTAAGTTTTAATCTGATTGGAGATGGTTTGAGAGACCTTTTAGATCCCCATTTACAAAATAATTATTAATTATGAAAGGGTGAAAAACATGAGAAGAATATTTAAGACCTCTATGGTTTTTTTAATGATTCTAATTTTAAGTATAATTGTGATGCCTAATGATTTAACATTAATAGAAGCTCAGGAAAATCAAGAAAGGTATGGAGGAACTATTAATATTGCCCAGAAGATGGCAGTAGCCCATCTGGATAGTGATAATTCTACTGACTGGCTTATTACAGCAATGATGAACCATGTATATGAAGGGCTTTTTGAGTTTGATGAGAATCTTGAAGCCCAGCCCCATCTGGCTAAAGATTATGAAATAACTGATGATGGTCGTAAATATACTATAGAATTAAGGGAAGGAGTTTTATTTCATAATGGTGATGAGATGACAAGTGATGATGTAATAGCTTCATTTAATAGATGGTTAGAAGTTAATGGAGCTGGAAGCACTGTTGCACCTTACTTTAAAGAGATAGAAAAAATCGATGATTATACGGTTGAATTTATATTCGAAGAACCTTATGCTCCATTTATCAATATTCTTGCTTCTCCAGTATCAAACCAAAAATTTGTAGTTAGACATCAGGATATAATTGAAGAATTTGGTTCTGATGTTATTACTGACCATATTGGCACAGGCCCATATAAGTATGTAGAATGGGTGCCAGATAGAAACTTAAGGTTAGAAAGATTTGAGGATTATCAACCAAGTCCGCTGGAACCCTCTTATTACGCAGGTGAAAGGATTCCTTATATAGAAAATATAGTCTATGAGTTTATTACTGAGCCAACTGTCAGGGTCTCCGGTCTTCAAACAGGCCAATTTGATTTCGCTGAAGAAGTTCCAACAGACCAGTATGAGATGTTTGAAGCCAATCCAGAGATTGAACCAGTAGTTATTTATCCTGACCAGATGGCCATGTTTATTATGAATCTTGCTCAACCGCCATTTGATAATAAATATGCTCGCCAGGCAATGGTTTATGCTCTCGATCTGGAAGAGTTAGGATATTCAATGATAGGTAATCCTGAATTCTGGCGTCTTGAAGCTTCACTCCATGAAGAGGGTAATCCATGGTATAGCAGTACAGCTGGCGAAGGAATTTATAATAATTATGATCCTGAAAAAGCTGAAGAATTATTAGAAAAAGCAGATTATGATGGAACTCCCTTAGTTATCTTAAGTGGTCAGGATGATAGAGTTGAACGCCAGGGGGCAATAGCAATCAAAGATCAATTGTCAGAAATTGGTGTGGAGGTAGAATTGCAGCTCTTTGACAGACCAACAGTAGTCGAAAGACGAGCTAAAGAAGAAGGTTGGAATATTCATTTATCGACATTCTCAAAGATAGTACCTGATCCTCAGATTCATCAGGGCTGGACTGGAACTGATAAATGGATTTTAAATTGGGATGATGAAGATTCAGCAAAGATGGACGATATATTTGCCAGAATGATGGTAGAAACAGATTATGAAGCAAGATATGAAATAGTAGAAGAATTTTATGATTTCATGTGGGAGACAGTGCCATACTTTAATATGCTAGATTTTAGCAGACTAAATATAGTTAATAGTTCTGTGCAGAACTTCCAGGAAGCCTGGCAGCCATTCTTTTGGAATATCTGGTTTGAATAGAATATTATATAAAGCTTAAAAGGCCAA
>JBNJEB010000061.1:0-8445 GCA_051745425.1 Bacillota bacterium | reverse complement strand
ATTTATACTGGCGGTATTATTTACCGCCAGTAATTTTTTAATATTAATCTTTTGATTCTAAGATTTCATCCTGTTCAGATATTTCCGGTAATCTATCCAGGAATTTTAGAATCATTTCTGGTCTATCTGTAATAAACCCGCTGGCCTGAAAATGGGCAAGAGCTCTTACCTGCCAGAGGACATTTATAGTATATGGGAAAATAAACTTTTCTTTTTCATGGGCTGCTGCAATATGCCATGGCCATGCCATAAAACCTTTAGGACCAAGTCCGTCTGCTATTTCTTCACTATAATCAAGCCAATTGCTCCAGCTTCTTCTCGAGATTCTACTATCAGTTAATAATAATAATCTCGGTTTTTCAGATGCAAGTTCTTTAAATTTTCTTAAGCTTCTTAATGAAAATGAAAAGAAAATTGTCTTTTCATAATTATCTTTTTCTAACCAATTTCGTCTTTCAAGAACATTTATAATTTCCTGCTCAATTCCATTATACTTTTCTGGATATTTAGTTTCTAAAATTAAACCAGGAGTATGGTCACCTGCCTTAGCAATATCTATTAAATCATCTAGTGTTAATATATCCAGTCCCTGGTAATTTTCATCTGTAAATCTTTTTCTTGTTTCATTAAACCAGTTACCATAATCAAGTTGTTTTAATTCCTCAAGAGTAAAATCGCCTATTTCTTCATCCGTTCTATCAGGAAAAACTTCTTTAATATTTGTCAATCTTTTTAAGTTTTTGTCATGGAAAATTACTAATTCCCTATCTTTAGTCATCTGAACATCGGCTTCAAAATAATCAACTTTAGCTTCTCTGGCTATTTCATATGCAGGTTTAGTTGATTCTGGTGCTACAACTGAAGCTCCTCTATGAGCTATAACTGCTGGGCGAGGAATATTATAGTTGTCAGCTATATCTTTACCTCTCATATCAGGGTTTATCAGGTAATATCCTCCATAATAAAACATGAATATTGCTAATATAATTAAAAGAATGATAATAACAACCTTCATGTTTTTTCACTCCTTTATTAATCTTCTCCATCCTCTCTTTTTCTTTGTTGGTTTATATCTCTAGAATAACGGATTTTCTCTAATAATAATTCTTTTGTTTCTGCATCTAATTCTATATCTCTTTCTTCACCTTCAATATGACCAATTTTAATAAACTCGTCAAATTCATTAACAAATAACTGGTCCCGATATAAAACCTGAGGGATTTCATGAATAAATAAGACTGGATTATCTTCAGAATGCATCATTGAATATCCTATAAACTCATCAGGAATTTTATTAACACCTATGATATCAAGTATAGTAGGCGGGATATCAGATACAGTTCCAGTTTTATTGATAGTACCATTTTCTATATCTGGATGTTTTATTATAAGTGGTATTTGTTCTGGTTCTTTAACATTCTTGTTAACTTTAAAATTAACACTGGAAGAGTACTCTTGAGTTTCAATTGCAGCCTCATGATCAGAATAAATTATAAATAGGGTGTCGTCATTTAAATCTTTTTCTTCCAGTTCTTTAAAAAACATTTCAAGTGAATGGTCAACAAAACTTAAAGAGTTAAAAAAGTCTCTTACCAATTGGCTGTTTAAATCTTCAAATTCTTCCTGTTCAAATTCTTCTGGATAAAATCTAAATGGAGTATGACTTGTTACAGTTATAAAATAGGCAAAGAAAGGTTCTTCAGCTTCTTCTAAAAAGTCTACTGATTGTTTTAGAAAATCATAATCATTAATGCCTAGATAATTATCTTCAATTTTGTATTCTCTATCCTCCATAGAGTAGTCTTCCCGAGAATAAAAATTATCAAATCCTAATTCAGGATAAGCTTCATGTCTATGAAAGAAAGAAGAGTCATTTCCATGGAAGGCTAAAGTATTATAACCTAAATCATTCATTATATCAATTAGTGATGGAAATTCAGTCATATCATTTTCTCTGAAAGAATATTGACGATTTACAGGGTACGTTCCTGTTAGCATAGAGAAATCGGCATCAAAACTTCCATTTACATGTTGTGCGTAAAATTTATTTCCATAAAGACTATCTTCTTTTATAGAGTTAATAAATGGAACAATTTCTTTATTATTATGGGTATAATCAATTGCTTTTTTATCTAATGATTCCACCTGAATTACTATAATATTACTGTATTCATCAATTAACATATCTTCATTTGAGATATTATTCTCAGTTTCAGGTAATATGTTTTCATTATCATTAAAATGTTCTCCATTATTTTCTAAACCATGTTTATATATCAATTCCATTGCGTATAGAGGAATAAATCCATATACATTAACAAAACCCTGTGTACTATTATTATATAACTCAATCGGGGTAAAGCCACCAAAAGCTAAATTGGTTATAAATATCTGCCCCATCAATATAATTACTATAATCAAAAAAACAATAATTTTAGTTTTTAATTTGCTTATTTTATTATAATTTAAATTTGTTTTAATTGTTGATTTAAAAGCTGATTTTGTTTGTATAGTAAAGCCCATTAAGATTAGGTCCACAATAAATAATGGATCATAAATATTAAAAATATGCCTGAATAAAACTCCTAAAGGATTATACCCTTCTCCAGTTGTCATTTCACTTATACTGAGATAGTTACCAAAATATCTATTGTACCAAAAATTTGACATGAAAAGAAAAGTAAATAGAAAGGATATAAAGAATATAATTAAACGCCCAGATTTTTTTTCAAGCATGGGAAAAATAAAATATAATATAAATAAGATAAATGCAAGATTCCTAAAGAACATACTAATGATAGAAGGAACATTAAATATATGAATCATAATTATATTATATTTAATTAAAAATCCTAACAAAAATGTAATAGAAAATATTTTTTCTTTTTTATTCATGTTTCTCAAATGGTTCATGTAAAGTTCCTCCTGTATTATAAACTTCGAATTGATTATAACAAATATTTTAGTTTAGTCCAAACCCATTAAATGTCCAGGCGGAAGGATGATATGTTTTTACAATAACTTTATTTTTAAAATTATTTTTTAGTTGCTCTTGAACAAAAGGCGAAAGGTTACTTGTACAGGCATTAATGATTAGCTTAGAATTAATATTTTTTAAATTAGTATTCAGAGACTTTTTGTAACTTTCATCTTTCTCCCAGATTTTATGCCAGACTTTATCTCGTAATTTTTTAAAGTGATATTCTCTTAAGGACTTTCTATGAAAAAAATGAAGTGAAGTTTGAAAAGAAATTGGATTGATAATTACAAGTTTATAAGTTCCACTTTTTAAATTTAAATTATTATTAATAATTTCTCTTAGTAATTTCTGAAGCCTGGTATTAATATTTTTGCCTGTAGATCCCTGGGCAGGAGAAATTGGACTTAAATTATTATCAAAATAATTAAATTCTGCTTTGTGAGGAGATTCTAATATTAAAGCTATTGAATTATCTATATTTAATTCCCCTTTATCTAAAAGTATATCATTGTAATTAGAATTTTTTATGATATTTTTTTTATTTAAAATAGAATTAATTTCAATATCACCTGTATCTTTAAGTAGATTAATCTGATATCGAATTATATTTGGCACAGTTTTATTAATAAATGCATTTTTGATTATTATATTTTTATTACTATCGAAACCTATTAAATCTCTATTATAATTTTTTAGATTAGAAAATTCTTCATATATTTTTTTATTAATTTTTATTCTTATATTATAGCTACTTTCTAAAACTATAGAACTCATTTCAATCATCACCTCATTGCTTTAAATTTTATCATGGGTTTCTTGTATAGGCAAATAAATAATAATCTGATATAATGTAAATAATTATACTATTTTCATTAAATTACACAGAAGAGACAGAAGAGGTGGTAATTATAAAAAAGAATACTTTTTTTATTGCATTATTTCTGATATTATTAATAATAGTTTCTTTCTATTTTCAAAAAGATTATATAGCTCCATGTCTGGAAATTCATTTTTTAAATATTGGCCAGGGTGATTCAATTATAATTCGCTCTCATAATAATTATGTTGCTTTAATTGATGGTGGTCTTCCTCAAAGTGAGAATAGATTTTATTTAAATCGATATTTAAAAGCCAAATCAATTTCAAAAATTAATGCACTCATTTTATCTCATCCTCATAAAGATCATCTGGGTGGTTTCTTATCTCTGTTTGATGAATTTATGATTGATTCTGTTTTTATGACTGAAGCAGAACACAGTAGTCAATTGTATCATAACTGGCTAAAAACATTAGAATTTAATAAACCTAATCTTTATTTTCCTAAGAGAGGAGATATTATTAAGATTGGAGATCTTACTTTTGATGTAATTCATCCAGATGATATTAATTCATATTCAGATTTAAATAGCACTTCAATATCATTAATTCTAAATTATAAAGGATTATCTTCTTTGTTTAGTGGGGATATAGAAGAATCAGCTGAGTATTCGATTATTAATTCTGGCTTATTAAAAAAAATAGATATTTTAAAGGTTGCCCATCATGGGAGTGATACTTCTACACAACCAGAATTTATAAAGCAAACCTTACCTGATATAGCTGTTATTTCAGTTGGCGAAAATAATTTTAATCACCCTTCAGAGAAAACAATAAACAATCTAAAGGAAAATAATATAAATATTTTTAGAACAGATAAAGATGGTGATGTTGTTTTTTATTGGTTTAGCAAGCAGAACAAATTATATTTAATTCAATGAAAACTTACAATAGGGGGGATATTTTGAATACTAAAAAATTAACAAGAAGTGGTTTATTGATTGCTTTAGGAATTATAATACCGTACTTTTTTCATATCTTCGGTATCTCTGGAAAGATATTTTTACCTATGCATTTCTCACCTTTATTAGGAGGTTTTTTAGTTGGACCTTTTTACGGTGCTGTAATTGGAGCAGTGCTTCCAGTTTTAAATTCAATGATTTCTGGAATTCCCCAGATGCCAATTATGATTTTTATGGTAATTGAGCTGGCAGTATTTGGTCTTGTTGCAGGGTTTCTTTATAAACATTTCAATATTTTTTTAAGCCTTATAATATCAATGCTGGTTGGCAGGATAGTTTACTTTATATTATTTGCATTATTTATAGAATTTACTAATCCATTTGTCTATATTTTTGGTGGAATAGCATCTAGTTTTCCTGGGGTTATTGGACAGTTATTACTTATACCGGCTATTGTAACTATTTTAGAATCTAAATATGGTAAAATTTAATATAATTAATTTGAGTAATTATTTAATTTATAAAGGTATTATTTATTTAATACTGAAATATATCTTATAGAGACTAAGGAGCTGATTTTATTGACTGAAAGATTATTTCTTTTAGATGGACATAGTTTAGTTCATAGAGCTTTTTACGCCTTACCTTTATTGACAAATTCAGATGGAGATTATACAAATGCGGCTTTTGGATTTGCCAGAATGTTTTTTTCATTATTAGATAATGAATCTCCAGATCTTTTATCTGTTGCCTTCGACCTTGAAGGGCCTACATTTAGGCATGAAGATTTTGAAGATTATAAAGCAGGACGTAAAAAAATGCCTGATGAGCTTAAACCACAATTTGATATTGTTAGAGATTTTTTAAAAGTATTAAATGTACCTATATTTGAAAAAGAAAGTTATGAAGCAGATGATTTAATAGGTACTCTTGCTAAACAGGCTTCAGATAAGGGTTATGATGTTGTTATTGTTACCGGTGATAGAGATGCCCTACAATTAGTAGATGAAAACATTAATGTAATGTATACTAGAAAAGGTATGAGCGATCTTGTAGTCTATGATCTTGAAAGGATTAGAGAGGATTATGAGTTAGAGCCAGGGCAATTAGTAGATATGAAAGGTTTGATGGGTGATAGTTCAGATAATATCCCAGGAGTGCCAGGGATCGGAGAAAAAACAGCGACTAAATTGCTAAAAGAATTTAATGATATGGAAACTATTTTAAATAATATTGAAGAAGTATCAGGTAAGAAAAGGAAAGAGAACCTGAGAAAATATACTGAGCAGGCTGTGATGAGTAAAAGACTGGGAGAAATAGATACTGATGCTCCTATTGAATTTGATGAAGATAAATGTCGCTGGGGAGGCTATGATGAAGGCAAGGTATATGAATTTCTATCAGATTTTGAATTTAACTCCCTTTTAAATAGATTCTCTTCAGATCGCCAGGTTTTAAATGAAGATAATTTTGAAATTAAAAGTTTTTCTAATCAAGGAGAAATAGCTTCTTTTATTGAAAAAGCCAGGGAAAAGAAGATAGTAAATTTAGCAGCCCATTTAGATGATTATGATAAGCCTATGCAGAGTAATGTTGAAATAATTTTAACTGTTGATTCTGATAATTTATTTGTTATTGAAGATATAAAACAATTAGAAGATCTTTTTGCTGAAAATGAGATCAAATTTAATTTGATCCATGGGAAAGAAGCCCTCATCTTTTTAAGAAAAAATGGATTTAATTTAACCAGGATAGATTTTGACCTTCTTCTGGCTAAATATTTATTAAAGCCGTCCGGCAAGGAGCCAGAGCTAGAAGAAATTATAACAGATGAGTTAGGTGTAGAAGTGTCAGAAGATTTATCTGAGAAAGAATTAATAGCATTAGCATTAGTTAATTTAGAAACTTTAAAGGAAAACCTGCTGGAATCACTTAAGAAAGATGATTTGTTTGATTTATATAAAGATATTGAACTGCCTCTTCTACAACCTTTGGCTGAAATGGAGTATAATGGGATTAAGCTTGACTGCGATTACCTTTATAGTCTTTCAGACAAATGGGATGAAATTATAAATAATATAGTTGCTAAGGCCCATGAGCTTGCTGATGAAGAGTTTAATTTAAATTCTCCCAAGCAGGTAGGGGAGATATTATTTGAGAAACTTGGTCTGCCTGTTATTAAAAGGACTAAGACAGGTTATTCTACCAGTATGTCTGTTCTGGAGAAGCTTGAAGATAAACATCCTATAGTTCCTTTAATAACAGAATACAGGCACTGGTCTAAGCTAAAATCCACCTATTTAGATGCTTTACCACCACTGGTTAATCCAGATACTGATAGAATCCATACAAGTTTTAATCAGATGGTGACATCTACAGGAAGATTAAGCAGTACCAATCCTAATCTACAGAATATCCCGATTAGAAGTGAGGAGGGGCGTGAAATCAGAAAGGCCTTTGTTCCAGGCCATGATGATTGGTTGTTACTTGCTGCTGATTATTCCCAGATAGAACTTCGGGTTCTTGCTGAAATTAGTGGGGATGAGAGTCTATTGAAGACTTATAAAGAATCAGGGGATATTCACACAGAGACTGCAAGTAAAATATTTGAAGTTGATAAAAGCGCTGTTACAGGCAATATGAGAAGGAAGGCAAAGGTTATTAATTTTGGTATTGCTTATGGTATGAGTGCCTATCGACTGGCTGATGACCTTGATATTTCTAGAAAAGAAGCTGAAGAATATATTAATAAATATTTTAATAGATTTTCTGGTGTTAAAAAATATATGGATGATATAGTCAAAGAAGCGAAGGATAAGGGCTATGTCAGGACCCTTTTAAATAGGATAAGATATATTCCAGAAATTAATAGTTCTAATTACCACCGGAGGTCCTTTGCTGAAAGGACAGCAATTAATACCCCTATTCAGGGGACTGCTGCAGATATTATGAAACTGGCTATGAACAGTGTTTACCAGGTTCTTAAAGCAGAAGACTATCAGGCCAATCTACTGCTTCAGGTTCACGATGAATTAGTTATTGAATTGCCTGAATCTGAATTAAAAGAGGTAGCCTTGCTTGTAAAAGAGGAAATGGAAGCAGCTTATGAACTTGAGGTGCCCTTAATAGCAGATTTAGAAGTAGGTAAGAACTGGAAGGAAAAAGAAGAATACGGGGTTGATGATAATGCCTGAATTACCTGAAGTTGAAACAATTGTTCAGGGGTTAAAGGTCCCTTTGTGCAATAGAAAAATAAATAATGTATTTGTAAGAGATAAAAGAATTGTTGGCTATCCTGATAATCTCAAAAAGTTTAAAACTAAATTAGAAGGCTACAAGATAATCTCTCTAGGTAGACGGGGTAAATATATAATTATCGAGATTTCAAGTGGCAAATTACTAATAATTCATTTGCGAATGACCGGACAGTTATTAATTAAAAATAGGTTGGAGGAAATAGCAAAGCATACCCATATAATTTTACAGTTGGATAATTCAACTGATCTTAGATTTAATAATGTCCGTAAATTTGGTAGAATGTATTTAGTAGATCCAGATAAACCAGAACAGGCCGGTGGCTTTGCAAACCTAGGGCCTGAGCCTTTAACCGAGGAGTTTACTGCTGAAAAGTTAAAAGAAATTATTAAAGGTAGATCTACTTCTATCAAGAATATATTACTTAATCAG
>JBNJEB010000060.1:0-8653 GCA_051745425.1 Bacillota bacterium | reverse complement strand
CCAACAAATTTTGATCCAGGTATCGGAAATAGATTGGCTATAAGATAAAATACCCAGCCAAAGACAAAGGTAAGTGTTACAGTTATTGCAATTATGGTCATATCTTTAACTTTAATTTTCATTGAGAACCTCCTAAATAATTAACTATAGTTAATAGTAATATATTAATTAGTCAATTGCAATTTCAGATTTTAGCTCTAATTTCTAAATATTTTCAATCTGTTGCAGGAATTTTCACTTCAGTGTTGAATTTATTAATAACGGTTATTGATTAAAACTATAATAGGAGGTAATATTTATGGCAAAAGTATCAAGAGAATTGGTTGAGAAGGCCGGAGTAGATGTCGATAAGCTTTTAGATCTCCTAATCAAAAATGCATCAGCAGAATTAACAACTTATTATTATTACACCAGTCTAAGAATGAATTTAATCGGTCTCGAAGGTGAAGGAGTTAAGGAGATAGCAGAAGCAGCCAGAATTGAAGATCGTAACCACTTTGAAGCATTATTGCCTAGAATCTATGAACTTGGTGGCAGTATTCCTAATGATATGAAGGAATTTCATGACATTTCAGCCTGTCCACCAGCTAAATTACCAGAAAATAAAAATGATGCCAAAGAAATAATTAAAGTTCTTCTTGAAGCAGAAAGATGTGCAGTCCGGGGATATACTGAAATCTGTAATCTGACAGCTGGAAAAGATCATCGCACCTATGACCTGGCTTTGGCAATTCTCCATGAAGAGATTGAGCATGAATCATGGTTTGCTGAATTCCTTGGTGAGGGGCCATCAGGTCACTTCCTCAGGGAAGGCGAGTCATCACCATTTGTATCAAAATTTCTAAAATAATATAAAATTAAATTACTAGCATAAAGCCCTGGCCAGAAGTTTATTGGTCAGGGTTTTTTATTTGAATAAAGTTGAGTGCTGTGGTATAGTATAAATATGAAATAAGTTGATTAAATTAATAAAGTTTATTAATAGGATGAAAGTATAAGGAGGAGAAATAAGTGAAACGTTTACCCTTAATAATTATTATTGCAGCAACTTTAATATTAGCAGGCATTGCCTTTACTGGAGAAACTATAATGGCTGAAGAGTTAGTAGTAGCCCAGGAAGGTAGTCCTGTCTCTCTGGATCCCCATGCAGCTAATGATGGACCATCAATTAAAGTCTGGACCCAGATGCATGATAATTTAATTCAATTAAACGAAGATATGGAGATAGTTCCTGGACTGGCAAAAGACTGGGAGCAGATTGATGATTTAACCTGGGAATTTGAGCTTCGAGAAGAAGTTCTCTTTCATAATGGCCAGGAATTTACAGCTGATGATGTTAAGTTTA
The DNA here is from genome assembly GCA_051745425.1 of Bacillota bacterium. GTDB lineage: Bacteria > Bacillota > Halanaerobiia > Halanaerobiales > Halarsenatibacteraceae > Halonatronomonas. The sequence continues at coordinate 7,308 of JBNJEB010000060.1, read as the reverse complement.
GTCTGGAAAGATTAACAGATCCAGATGTTTCGGCTCCTGGAGCATTTATAGTTAATTTTATTGATTCAGTTGAAGTAATAGATCAATATACAGTACAAATTACAACCGAGGAGCCCTTTGCTCCAATTCTCAACCATTTAGCCCATCCAGTAGCAGTAATTTTAAATCAGGAAGCCGTAGAAGAGGCTGGAGACGATTATGGTACTCTTGAGGTTGTTGGTACCGGGCCATTTCAATTTGTTGAATGGTCTACTGGCGACTATATCTTATTAGAGAGATTTCCTGATTATTATGGTGAGAATGCTGGAGTGGAAACTTTAAGAATCAAGCCTATTGTTGAAGATACTGTTCGTTCAATTGAATTAGAGACCGGTGGTGTTGATATTGCTTATAGTATAGCTCCACCTGATGAGGAGAGACTCAAGGAGATGGAATCAATCACATTAAATCCTTATGAATCATTATCCTCATTATATGTAGGAATCAATGCTGAAAAAGAACCCCTTAATAATATTAAGGTTAGGCAGGCTTTAAATTATGCTGTAAATACTGAAGATATTCTTGAATTTATTTATGGCGGTCAGGGTGTAAAGGCAACAGGCCCACTATCACCAAATATTTTCGCTCATAACCCTGATCTCTATCAATATGATTTTAATCCTGATAAGGCCAGAGAATTACTGGAAGAAGCAGGTTATGGTGATGGTTTTGATTTAAGATTATTAACAACTGATGATCCACTTTTCCGACAATCTTCTGAAATAGTTCAGGATAATTTAAGTCAAATCGGGATTGACGTTGAAGTTGAAACAATTACCCTTGGAGATTTTTTAGAAACAACAGCTCAGGGTGAGCATGATCTCTTTGTTTTAACCTGGGGTACAATTACTGGTGATGCAGATTACGGTCTTTATCCGCTTTTCCATAGCAGCCAGTTTGGCTCACCTGGTAATCGTACATTTTATGCCAATGACAGGGTAGATGAGCTCCTTGAAGAAGGAAGAACAGTTGCAGATCAGTCTCGTCGAAAGGAAGTTTACTTTGAGGCTCAGGAGATAATTGTTGAAGAAGCACCCTGGGTTTTCATCCTTAATCCATCGAGAATGATTGGAGTCGGTCCTGATGCTGAAGGCTTTATTCCACATCCAATGGTAGCCCATGATTTGAGCAGGGTTAAACTGAACAGATAAAAAAGCAATTAACAATTAAATAATCTATCTAAACTGGCTGGTCCTGGTGCAATTGGGCCAGCCTTAAATTTATCTTGACAGTCTTTAATAAATAGGGTAATCTCTAATTAATAGAAAGTATAATAAATTATAAATAGAGGTGACTATCAGATGAATAGGAAGATCAGAAAAATTATATCAGTTCTTTTGGTTGTTTTAATAATAGCTGTGATCGCAATTTTTTATCTTTCAAGAGGATTAAATGAAGGCCAGAATATGATTGTAGACCCGATACCTGAGACAGCTTTAGAAGATCTTCCTGATGGTAACTATAGAGGCCAGCATGAATTTAGACGCTGGACCAACGAAGTAGAAGTTGTAATTGAAGATAATGAGATTGCTGAAATAAATGTAGTTGAAGATATGGGCTTTGCCCAGGATGATGTTCGCGAAGAACTATTTGCAAGGGTGAAAAGTAATCAGTCAACAGATGTAGATGTAATTTCCGGGTCCACTGTGACCAGTAAAGCTTATCTCCAATCTATTACTGAAGCCATCAATCTTGGAGTTGCAGATCAACAATAATAAAAAAATAATTTTATTTCTTTAATTATTAATTTTTTTGTGAATTAATGCATTAAATATTGGCCAAACTGAATATAAATACCTAATAAATAATAATAGTTTTTATTTAGACCTAAAATTCAAGGAGACTCGTCAAATTATGTGAAAATAATATCTTGAATTTTCTGATTAATTTAACGATTTAAACAGTAAATTAATGAATCAAGCTTTTTTATTTAATTTATCTTAAATTTACTTGACCACAGAGATTATATGTGATAATATTAATTATAGCCTATAATGCTTGATAAACAATGAAGAAGTAATTTATAAATAGATTTATTCAATTTAATTTCTTGTAAAGAAATCTAACTGGCAGCACTATTTGTTTATTCAGAGGAGTATTTTTTTAATTAATTATATGAAAGTGTTCACAAACACATTAAAATTACCGGAGGGATGCAAATGCTTTTATTTAAGACAGGTTTTATAACTTTAAATTTATTCGCACTTATTTTACTGGCTTCATTCTGTTTAGGTTTTACAGCTACTCATCCATTATTTTACGGACTTATATTATTTATTATCTATGCAGGTTTTATTTATAAGACTAAAGAAGACTGGGTTGAGCTTAATAATAAGAGTTCTGATCTAAAAAATCTGATTGGTCCTGTTGATTTTTATAATTTCTTATCTGTAGTGACTGGAGGTTTAGTGGCGTTTTTTATGGCTCAGGAGTTGGGCCTATCAGCTGTTATGGCGTCAGCTCTGGTTGGAATAATTGGTCACCTGATAATACCTGAATACGAAGTTCCAGTATTCTGTGGATCTTTTGTCGGTATGGCTTCATATTCATTGTTGCCAGGTTATAATTATTTGTTACTGGCTGCAGTAATTGCCGGGATAATTTATGTTATTGGTAAATTTTCTTTTAATGGGTTTGGCGGAAAATTAGGAACAACTGCTTTTATAGGCTGCGTTCTAGCGGCAACCCTTACTGGCCAGGATTTTATTGCCGGTTCAATCCCCCAGGGTTTACTGGCGTCTCAGATTTTAATCTATGGTGTAATTGGAGCAGTTTTAACCTTTATCTTAAATGTCAGGCTAGATAATAGTGCTGTTATTAGTTCTGGTTTAGTCGGAATCCTGGCAGCAGTTATCCTTCCAATTGTTCATCCAGATAACGGTGCAATTTTGTCAGTAATGGCCTATTGTGCTTCCTTTGCCGGAATGTCAGCTAAAAATAGAATTTCCAATGAACTTCAGATGGTTGTAGCAGGTATCATTGCTGGTTTTATTTTCATATATACATCTCCATTTCTTGGTGGAGCAGGAGGAAAGCTTGGCACAACCGCTTTTGCTTCAGTTATAACTGTAAATGGTCTCTCTGTACTTCTGGATAAATCAAGAGTTAAACTCAAAACTAGAGTTCTGTCAAAACTTCCTGAGGTAATTAATCTTAAAGAGAGTAGATAAATCTAATAAATTAAATAATTTATAAATAAGGCCTAAAGCTGAAAGCTTATCTTCAGCTTTAGGTTTTTGAATTTCAGGTAAAAAATTATAAAATTTCATTGCCTTATTGAGAATGATTTGCTATAATATATATAAGCAATCTACTCAAGTTAATATAAATTAATTTGTTTATTGGAGTGATCATAATGATTTTATTTAAGACTGGATTTTTAATTCTAGACTTTTTTACTATAGTCATACTGACAGCATTTTTTATAGGTTTAACCAGTCAGTTTTCTATATTATTGACCGCTGGTTTGATTTTAGTTTTTGCAGGTTTTTTCTATGAAACAAGAAAAAATTGGTCCAGATTAAATATGAAAAGGGCAGAGATGCGTGACTATTTTTCAATTATAGATTTTAATAATTTTTTAGCAGTAGTTTTAGGTGGCCTGGTAACCTTCGCTCTCAGTCAGTTTTTCGGTATTTCTGCTGTTTTAGCTTCAGGGCTGATTGGTATTATAGCATATCTCTTAATCCCAAAATATGAAGTTCCAGCATTTTGTGGTTCCTTCGTTGGGATGGCCTCATATTCATTACTGCCTGGTTATCGCTATCTGATTTTAGCAGGGTTTATAGCAGGAATAGTTTACGTAATAGGTAAATATTCATTTAAAGGCTTTGGAGGTAAATTAGGTACCACCGCATTTATTGGTACTGTTCTGGCGGCAGTCTTTACAGGACAAAACTTTACCGGTGGCAGTATTCCTGAAGGCAATATGATTTATCTGTTAATTTTCTATAGTATAATTGGAGCTGTTCTTACATTTATCATGCATACCCGCTTTAAATTTAGTGTGGTTTTCAGTTCAGGATTCATTGGAGTTATAGCAGCAATAATTTTACCAATCATTTATCCAGTTAATGGTGCAACTCTGGCAGTCATGGCTTATTGTGCTTCCTTTGCAGGAATGTCATCAAAAGATAGGATTCCGAATGAATTGATAATGACTCTAGCTGCCATTCTTACAGCTTTAATATTTATCTTTACTTCCCCTTATTTAAATGGGGCAGGCGGTAAATTAGGTATAACAGCTTTTGCTTCAATCATAACTATAAAAGGTCTGGCAATTATCTTTAATAAAACTGTTAGCTCTGGTATTATCCCGGAAAAATACCAGTTGTCTGAAAGCAATCAATCCAGTTAAAAACTTCTCCTATATTTAATATTGTAAGGAAAGAGCCCTTCCTCCTCAAGGAAAGTAGGGCTCTTTCTGAGTTTATAGTATTATTTGAAAATATATTATAAATTTATAATAAAATATTACTAGAAAACTTTATATATTAATTTATTTAAAGTATAATAAATATATCTAATTATTTTAAGTGATTCAAGAAACTTCTAATAACTAACGAATGGAGGCTCAAAATGAATTTAGATAAAATTTTAGCTAAAGGCTGGATTCCAGATCTACTTCTTAGATTTGCTATTAAATCCAGACTTAGTGCTAAATTAAGAAGGCAGGAAGTAGAAGATATTGAAGAGAGAAGTAATCGTATGAAGCTGTTTATTGAAGATTTAAAAGAGCAGCCAATTGCAATAAAAACTAATAGAGCTAATCAACAGCACTATGAACTGCCACCAGAATTTTTTGAAAAGATTTTAGGAGATCATTTAAAGTATAGTTCAGGTTATTGGAATGAAGAGATTTCCAGGCATAATTTATCTGAGTATATCACAAAGGCAGAAGAAGATATGCTTGATTTAACTGTAACTAGAGCTGATCTCCATGATGGCCAGGAGATTCTTGAATTAGGAGCAGGCTGGGGTTCCCTTACATTATTTATGGCTGAGAAAATGTCTCAGAGTAAGATCACTGCCATATCCAACTCTAATAGTCAGATAGAATATATAAAAAAGCTGGCAGCAGAGCGCGGACTTGACAATATAGAATTTATTGCAGCAGATATCAATAATTATCAACCAGAGCCAGAAAAATATAATCGGATTGTTTCAGTTGAAATGTTTGAACATATGCGAAATTATCAAAAGTTATTTGCCAAAATTAATCCAGCCCTAAAACCAGGTGGAAAGCTCTTTATCCATGTTTTCAATCATCATACCTACCCATTTCTTTATGAAAATAAATCGGATTCAGACTGGATGACCCGGCATTTTTTTGCTGGCGGCACCATGCCAAGTCAGGATCTCTTTAATTATTTTGCAGATGGCTTTGATCTGGAAAATCACTGGGCGGTTTCCGGTGAACATTACCAGAAAACACTGGAAGCCTGGCTTCAGATGATGGATAAAAGAAAAAATGAAATTCAGGAAATTTTTATAGAAACCTATGGGAGAAAAGATTTTAAAAAATGGTGGAATTACTGGCGGACATTCTTTATAGCTTCAGCAGAATTTTTTGGTTATGCAGGTGGTAATGAATGGTTTTTAAGTCATTATCTCTATAAAAAATAGTTTCAGGTTCTATGATATTACAGGAATCAGTAGAGTTAATAATCTTTATGAAATTATAACATTTATCAGGAGGATTAAATCAATGAATGGAAAAAGTATTGAAGAAATAATAGAAAATTTAAGTCTTGAAGATAAAGCTTCACTCTGTTCAGGCCAGGGCTCATGGAACACAAAAGCAATAGAAGCAGCTGGAATTCCCAAATTATTAATGACTGATGGGCCTCATGGAGTCAGAAAAGTGAGAGAAGATCTCGATAATCCAGGGATTAAAGATAGTCATGAGGCCACCTGCTATCCAACAGCCTCAGGTCTGGCGGCATCCTGGAATATTGATCTGCTTTATCAAGTGGGATCTGCCTTGGGCCAGGAAGCAAAAGAGATGGATGTTAATATCTTATTGGGCCCCGGGGTTAATATTAAAAGATCGCCTTTAGGAGGAAGAAATTTTGAATATTTTTCAGAAGATCCTTATCTTTCAGGAAAACTGGCCGCAGCCTATATAAATGGAGTTCAAAGTCAGGGTGTCGGTACCTCTCTAAAGCATTTTGTCGCCAATAATCAAGAATTCAGGCGAATGTCAACTAATGCAGAAATCAGCGAGAGGGCTTTAAGAGAAATTTATTTAAAATCCTTTGAAATTGCAGTCAGGGAGGCAAGTCCCTGGTCATTAATGTGCGCTTATAATAAAGTTAATGGTACCTACTGTTCTGAGCATCCCCGTCTGCTTACTGAAATATTAAGAGAAGAATGGGGTTTTACTGGCATTGTTATTTCTGACTGGGGAGCAGTCAATAATAGAGTTGATGGCCTTAAAGCAGGGCTGGAGCTTGAAATGCCTGGAAGTCATGGGATTAGAGATGAAGAAATAGTTGCTGCTGTTAAAAATAATCAACTTTCAGAAAAAGTTCTAGACGAAGCTGTTAAAAGGCTTTTAAAGACAATTTTTAAAGCAAAAACCCAGGAGAAGCTAACTGTTGATAAAGACAGGGGTAGTGATTATAATGAACTCGCCTATAAGGCAGCAACTGAATCAATGGTCCTGCTGAAAAATGCTAATAGTCTTCCAATTAAAGATGAGAATAAGATTGCTGTAATTGGTGAGATGGCAAAGAATTTACGCCGGCAGGGACAGGGAAGTTCCTATGTTAAACCTTCTAAACTGGATGATTTTTTTGAAAGCTTTAAAAAGAATTTCTCAGCTACTGCTCAAATATCTTATGATAAGGGTTACTGTCTGGACTATGATAGCCCAGTAGATGATCCTAACTTTAACAAGTCCCAGAATTATTATCAGCTCTTGGAAGAAGCAAAAGACAGTGCTACTAATGCCGATGTAGCCATCGTCTTTGCTGGTCTGCCAGAAAAATTTGAAGCTGAAGGCCAGGATAGAGAAGATCTCAGTATTCCAGAAAATCAGGAAGTTTTGATTTATGAGATTGCATCTGTTCAGCCAAATACAATAGTAGTTTTAACTAATGGTGCTCCAGTCGAAATTCCCTGGAAAGATAAAGTCTCGGCTATTTTAGAAGGCTATCTTGGCGGTCAATCAGCAGCCAGAGCCATTGCCGATATTCTTACCGGCAAGACTAATCCTTCTGGCAAACTGGCTGAAACATTTCCAGTAGTTTTGGAAGATACTCCAGC
>JBNJEB010000059.1:0-8722 GCA_051745425.1 Bacillota bacterium | reverse complement strand
ATTAAAAATAAATGATATTAATAAAGTCTTCAGTTTTTTCATATTACCAGACCTTGGCCCTTAATAAGTCCTGGAAGTTTAACATCCCAAGGGGGCAGCCGGTCTCATCTACTATTGGTAAATGATTGATCTCTTTTCTTTCCATCAATTTCAGGGCTTCGGCAGCCAACTTCTCTTCACCGATAGTCTCAGGATCGGCAGTCATAATCTCAGAAACCCTTGCGTTGAGGAGGTCTTTATTTTTGGATCTAACTGCCCTGCGGATATCACCATCGGTAATGATCCCGACTAAAATACCTGCCTGGTTGATGACTGCAGTTGAACCCATTCTACTTTCAGTCATTGCAAATAAAGCCTCCTGAACAGTGGCATCAGATTTAATCTGAGGATTCTGATTTCTAATTTTTAAGACATCAGCTACAGTGGTCAACAATTTTCTGCCCAGGCTTCCGCCAGGATGGTAGAGGGCAAAATCTTCTTCTGTCAGCCCATTAAGATTTGCCAGGGAGACTGCCAGGGCATCACCTAAAGCCAGCGAGGCAGTTGTTGAGGTAGTTGGAGCAAGATCCAGATGGCAGGCTTCACCTGTGACCCCGGTAGAGATTACTAAATCGGCCTGCCTGGCCAGGGTTGAATCCAGATTTGAAGTAATCAGGTAAAATTTCGCCCCGATTCTCTTGATTGAAGGGACCAGATTAATTATTTCATCGGTCTCCCCGCTATTTGAAATTGCCAGCATAATATCCTGGCCTGTAACCATTCCTAAATCTCCATGAAGGGCTTCCCCGGCATGGACAAAATAGGCCGGTGTTCCAGTACTGGCAAAGGTAGCGGCAATCTTTCTGGCGATCAGACCTGATTTGCCTACCCCTGTCAAAAGAATTCTGCCTTCAGATGAATAGATCTGGGAAATCATGGCAGTAAACTTGCCATCGATTTCATCTGCCAGGTTTTTAACTGCAGCTGCCTCACTTATCAATACTTTACGGGCCTGATCTAATGCCCCTTCAATTTTTTTAAGATCAACCTCTTTTTTAGTCATGATTAGAAATACACCTTTCTATAAACCTTTTTTAAGATTATCGAATGCTTTAAGCTCTTTTAGTAAGGCTTCCATTTTATCCAGGGGAATCATTGTTGCGCTATCACTTAAGGCCTCTGCCGGTTTAGGATGGGTCTCAATAAAGAGGCTGGATACCCCAACAGCTGTGGCCGCCCTGGCCAGGGCCGGAGCATATTCTTTCTCTCCTCCTGAACTGGCTCCTGCAGCCCCAGGAAGCTGGACACTATGGGTTACATCAAATACAACTGGATAGCCTGTTTCAGCCATTCTCACTAAAGAGCGAAAATCAGAAACTAAATTATTATAGCCAAAGCTTGCGCCTCTCTCTGTTAAAAGTATCTTATAATTACCGGTGCTCTCAATTTTTTCTACAACCTGGTCGATATCCCAGGGGGCAAGGAACTGGCCTTTTTTAACATTTACTACTTTTCCTGTCTCGCCAACTGCCAGAACTAAATCGGTCTGACGACATAAAAAAGCCGGTATCTGGATTATATCAAGAACCTTCCCGGCAATTTCTGCCTCCTCTGGGGAATGGACATCTGAGAGAACTGGTATATCAAGTTCAGCCTTAACCTCTGCCAGTATTTCCAGGCCTTTTTCCAGACCAGGACCTCTAAAAGACTTATGAGAAGAACGATTAGCTTTATCATATGAAGACTTAAAGACAAATGGAATCTTAAGTTTATTGGTTATCTCTTTTAAGGCTGAAGCTGTTTCTAATGCTATTTCCCTTGATTCAAGGGCACAGGGACCGGCTATTAAGACAAATGGCTCTTTCTGACTAAAAACTACCTGGTCATTTAATCTTATCTTTGTAGCCATTTAATTTAAACCTCCATTATTTTCTAAAATTTTACTGACCTCTTTTAAATCTTCTGGCCTATCAATTCCTGGGCCATGATGCTCTGTTAAACCTACTTGTATTTTATATCCATTTTCTAAAGCTCTAAGCTGTTCCAGTGATTCCGCTTGTTCTAAAGGGGTTGGTTCTAAATCAGTATATTTTAATAAAAAGTCTTTTTTATATCCATACAAACCTATATGCTGTAAGTATGCCTGCTCTAATTTCTCCGTATCTCTATAATAGGGAATTCTGGACCTGGAAAAATATAAGGCAAGATTATTTTTATCCAGTACAACCTTAACTCTATCATTTTTACTGGCAGTAACTTTAGAGATAGGGCTTGCCAGGGTAGACATTTGAATATCATCATTATTTTTAAGAATATTTATTGCCTGATCAATCATCTCCGGCCTGATTAATGGCTCATCGCCCTGCACATTAATAATTATTTCTGCATCCAGATCTTTAGCCACTTCAGCCAGCCTGTCAGTTCCGCTCTTATGCTCCGCCGAGGTCATAACTGCCCTGCCACCAAATTCTTTTACCTTTTCAGAAACTCTAATATCATCAGTTGCAATTAAGACCTGGTCAACTAATTCGGCCTGCCTTGAACCCTGATAAACATGTTCAATAACAGGTTTGCCATTTAAATCAGCTATAACTTTTCCAGGAAACCTCTTTGATTTATACCTTGCAGGTATTATAACTACCGCATCCATGATTAGCACCTCTTTAGCTTTTACTCTTCTATATTTTCAATTAAATCTCTTGCAATATTTTTAGACTCTCCAGTCTGGTCTTTAAAGGCCATTTTGATCTCAAAACTATATAAACTGATATTTTGAATTCTTAAGAAATCTAAAAGTGAATCATCTAATTTAACTAAATCTTTGCCAGTTGTTATTAAGTAATCAAGATCTTGATTACTAAATTGCCTGGCAATCTGTTTGAAATCCTCTTTTCTATAGCTATAATGATCTGGAAAGATAAAATGCTTGACCAGACGGCAGCCCTGGTTTTTTAATGATGCTTCAAAGGCTTCAGGATTCCCCAGCCCACTGAAGGCTATAACTTTTTTATTTTTTAATTTATCAAGATTAAGCTTTTCTCCATTGATAGTCTGCAGATGTGAAGGCTGGTGCCAGGAGAGATATATGTAAGACAAATCATTATAATATTTTAGTTCTTCTATAATTTCCTCTAATTTATTGGCACTGACCTGATCAACCCGGGTTATTATAAAACCATCTGCTCTTTTTAAGGAACTTTTACTCTCTCTCAATAAACCTCTTGGAATTAAGTGATTGTAACCAAAGGGATTGGTTGCATCAATCAAAACTATATCAAAATCTCTAATAATTCTTCTATGTTGAAAACCATCATCAAGTAAAATAAAATCCGGGTTAAATTCTTTCTGGACATATCTGGCAGCTTTTAACCTATCCCTACAGATTACAACAGGAGTATCTGCCAGTTTATGGGCAAGCATAAAGGCCTCATCTCCAGCCAGTTTAGAGCCTGCCAGAATTCTATTGCCATTGGAGACTACTAAAGGATTTTCATTATCACCACGGTAACCTCTGCTAATTACAACAACATCATGGCCCAGGCTTTTCAGTTGGCTGGCAAAAGCCTCCACCGCAGGTGTTTTGCCGGTGCCGCCGGTAGTAATATTGCCGATACTGATTGTTTTAGCATCAACTCTATTTTTTGTAAGTATATTATTGTTATACATAAAATTTCTGATCAAGACTGCCAGGCCATAGATATAGGAAAAAAACTTTAATTTTAATTTTATTAAATAAGCCAGCAGACCTTTTTTATTGCCTCTGATAACCTCTAATAAATAATTTCTCAAGCTTTTATTCATCTTCTCACAGCCTTTTTTGAGCAGCTATATTTGCTTTTTCAAGCCCGGCCTCAATTATTCTGGCTGCCTCTTCTCTCTCCAGCCCTTCTAAATCTTGAATCGGCTCGCCATAATAGATTATAATTTTACTGAATAGAAAAGGCAACTCAAAATTATCCCAGCTCTTTTTAAAGGTATGTTTCCAGCCATTAGCAACCCCAATCGGAATAACCGGTGAGCCACTCCTCTGCTGAATCATAACAGCGCCTAATTTTATCTTTCTTGCAGGTCCTCTGGGGCCATCCGGAGTTAAAACTAGCTGTCTTTGCTTACTAACTAATTTTAACATTTTTTTCAATGAACTAACAGCGCCGGCAGAACTGGAGCCTCTGACAACTTGCCAGCCTAATTTTTCCAGGGTCTGGCTGATAAACTCGCCTTCTCTGCTCTGGCTGGCCAAAGCTGTATAGCCATGTTCGGCAAGGGCCACAGCAATAGACCAGAGATGACAGTGCCAGCCTAAAAGCAGACCCCCATTTTTAATAGCGGCCTCTGCTTCTAATTTATTATATTCTTTAATTCTATATGTTAATTTCCCTAATTTCATTAGATTTTCTAAAATAAAAGGATAGTATTTTTCCATAATTCTCCTTCCAGATTACCACTAATTATTAGGTTTTTTTTCAGCTGCCAGACCAAAATAATGAATACCCATGCCAGAGACTTCGTGGTCAACATCCAGGCCAGGTATCCCTAACTTGCCATAAAGACCAACAGCAAGGTGGAGTCCCTTTCTGACAATCCCAATTTTAATACCGGCCCCTGATATACTGAGCATCGGCCTTTCAAAATCGGCTAAAGCTCTTTCTACTGACCTGGTTAAGACCCGCTGATCCTGGACATCTTCATCAATAACGCCGCCTTTTATTGCCGCCCCTAAAGAATTTCTTAATATCTTATTTTTTACTTCTTCACCTTTACCGCCTGCCCTGGTTATAACCGGTAAATATCCTTCAGACTTTAAGGCTGCAATAATCTCATCATCTCTTTTATCATCTACCATAGCTAAAATAATAGCCACTTTGCCAAGTGACCTCTCTCCTTCTATATTTATGAATTCACTTATCATAAAATCATCTAACATTTTTCCACCTCATCTGCAATATTCTTAATCATCCTGCTAAACTATAATTCAATATTTATAGTTGTTTTCCTGCTTTATATTTAAATCTTATTAATCTAATTTATGTTTCCGACCAGAATCAGTCTGATCTATTAATTCCTCTGGAAAAGGTTTAAAATAGGTCTGATTATTAAGATAATCTATATCCTGTTCAATTATCCAGCCATTAAGAAGATACAGAGGAACGCTTAAGGGCACCATTCCCTTTCTATACTTTTCTACAGTCTTAATAAAATACTCTTTTTCATCTTTTTTAAGCTCATCTGAAACATAGCCGAAACAATGATTAAGTACATTCTGCTGCAGACCTGGCCTGGAACTCCGGTTGACTGTATCTATCAGGAGTTTCTTATATTCTTTAATAATTTCTTCAGACTTTAAATTTTTATTATTTGCAGTTAATCTGCCCATAAGTTTTAGATTTTTTGGTGATAGGGCCATCAATTGATATTTATGCCTGGTATGAAAATCTACCAGGTCTTTAATTTTTAAAGATTTTTCAACCTTTCTAAATCTGGCCATTGTAAATATTGCTGCCAGAAAATCTTCTCGCATCTGCAGATTGTTTAATCTGCCATCATTTTCTGCAGGTATATCCCCGTAATAATCAAAAACCGCCCTGGCAAAAATACCTTCAGTCTTCTTATGAGGGGCTACATCCTTTAAGGCCGGGTATAATTTAACTGACTTATAACCACAGGATGGCGAGCCTTCCTTACAGATAAAGCCATCGATATCCGGGTTTTCCTCAAAGAATTCTAAAGCCAGCTGATTTAACCTGTCGGTAAAATCTGCCCCTGTGGCAGGCTGTCTTAATTTGATATCCTTACCCTCTTCAACTAAACGAAGGGTCTGCCTGGGAACAGGCAGACCTATCTCAACCTCCGGACAAATAGGGGTATATTCAACGAAATCTCCTAATTTTTTTAAGAATTTAATGTCAAATCTCTGACCTGAATAATAACAATGAGCAAAGCCCAGACATTTACTAATAATTAATTTTGGAGCTGGATACTCTATCATTTATACTCCTCCTAGAAATCTTTAATAAAATTACTTAAGCCTTATTACAAAATCAGCCCTGTTTTCTGAATAATCTATTTCAATAACAGAATTCTGCTCTGGTTCTTCTTCCAGAATAAATAATGCAAGTTTATCTTTAATCTGATTCTGGATTACCCGCTCTAAAGGCCTGGCGCCATAGGCAGGATCATAACCCAGGACAGCTAGCTGGTCTTTAGCGGTTTCAGTTACAGTTAAATCAAATTCCTGTTCAATAACTTTTTCAGCCAGCTCCTTAACTTTAATTTCAACAATCTGTCTGATATGCTGCTCATTTAGACTGTGGAATATTATTTTCCCATCTATTCTGTTGATAAATTCAGGTCTAAAGGTCTGTTTTAAGGTTTGGTTTACTTTTTCTTTAATCTTATCATAATCATCTAGATCCTGGATATACTCTGAACCAATATTTGAAGTCATAATAATAACTGTATTTCTGAAATCGACTTCTTTACCATGGCTGTCAGTCAGGATTCCATCATCTAGAATCTGCAGTAAGATATTAAAGACATCTGAATGGGCTTTTTCAATCTCATCTAATAAGATAACTGAATAGGGCTGCCGTCTGATCTGTTCAGTTAATTGGCCACCTTCATCATAACCTACATAGCCAGGAGGAGAACCGATCATTTTAGCAACTGCATGCCGTTCCATATATTCAGACATATCCAGCCTGATTAAGTTTTTCTCTCTATCGAAAAGATGGGCTGCCAGGGTTTTGGCAAGTTCTGTTTTACCGACACCGGTAGGTCCCATAAATAGGAATGAACCTAGGGGTCTGTCTTCACTCTGAAGCCCGGTCCTGGACCTTCTGATGGCATTACTTACAGCCTTAATGGCTTCATCCTGGCCGACAACTCTTTTAGATAATTCTTCTTCTAACTTTAATAGTTTTTCTTTTTCTGAAGATAAAAGTTGCTGGACTGGAATATCTGTCCAGGAGGCGACTATTCCGGCAATATCTTCTTCTGTTACCTCTTCTCTTAATATATCCTGATCTCCTGGAGCGCCTTCAACCTTTTCCCTGATTTGTTTTAATTCTTTCTCCAGATCAGAGAGTTTGCCATATTTCAATCTGGCCGCTTCCTCATAATTTGCTTCTCTTTCAGCATTTTCGGCGGCAATCTTAACCTTCTCAATCTCTTCTTTTAATTCTCTCTGCCTTTTAATCAGGTCTTTTTCCTGGTTCCAGCGAGCCATTAAGGGATCTCTTTTCTCCTTAAGCTCATTAATTTTTTCTGTAAGCTCCTTTAGCTTTTCTTCAGAGCCTTCCTCTTCTTCATTCTTTAAGACTTCTCTTTCTGTTTCCAGCCTCCTTAAACGACGATTTAATTCATCTATTTCCAGGGGCATTGAATCTATATCTATTTTAACTTTAGCCGCTGCCTCATCAATTAGATCAATCGATTTATCTGGCTGATAGCGTTCAGTCAGATACCGCTCTGATAATTTTGCTGCAGCCTCTAAAGCTTTATCCTGAATCCTCACGCCATGATGGATCTCATACTTTTCCTTTAAACCTCTTAAGATTGAGAGGGTATCTTCTAGATCCGGCTCCTTAATCTGAACAGGCTGAAACCTTCTTTCCAGGGCTGCATCCTTTTCGATATGCTTCTTATATTCATCCAGGGTTGTGGCCCCTATGCAGTGTAATTCGCCCCGGGCTAGAGCAGGCTTTAATAAATTGGAGGCATCCATGGCACCTTCACTGGCACCGGCGCCGACTATGGTATGCATCTCATCGATAAATACAATATATTTTCCTTCTGCCTCTTTTATCTTTTTTAGGACAGATTTTAACCTATCTTCAAACTCTCCACGATATTTAGAGCCGGCTAATAATGAACCCATATCCAGCTCGATAACTTTTTTATTCTTTAATACACCTGGAATATCACCGGTGACTATTCGCTGGGCAAGACCTTCAACAACTGCAGTCTTACCAACACCTGGCTCACCAATTAAAACAGGGTTGTTTTTCCGGCGCCTTGAGAGCACCTGCATGATCCTGCGAATCCGTTCGTCCCTGCCGATTACAGGGTCAAGTTTTCCTTCCCTGGCCAGATCAGTAAGGTCAATTGTATATCTTTCCAGGGCCTGAAACTGATCTTCAGCCTCCGGGCTATCAACTCTGGCTCCCTGTCTTATTTCTTTTATGATCTTGATAATTTTATTTTTATCTATCTCTTTATCTGTAAATAATTTAGCTGTTTTATTGCCAGAGCCAACAAGGGCAATTAATATATGCTCTGTGGAAATATAATCATCATCTAATTTTTTGGCTTCCTGACGGGACTGCTGTAAAATATTATGCATATCCCTGGACATATATATCTGACTACTATCTGAGCTATAAACTTCTGGTAGCTGGGTTATTAATTTCTGACAGTCTTTATTTAATTGTTCTAAATTCAAACCTAATTGTTCCAGAATTGGCTGAGTTACTCCCTGATCTTCCTCCAGCATAGCTTTTAATAAATGGGGAGGATAGATCTCCTGATTATTATTGTCTGTGGCTATCTGCTGAGCTGCTGCTAATAACTCCTGAGCCCTCCTGGTAAAATCATCCATTTTCATTGATATCACCTCATGCTATTATTTTCTTCTTATTATTATACAGCAATGGTCAAAGATAGTCAAACTTTTTATTTTACTATTATTTACCGTCTATTATAATAATTCTCCACTGAGATATTTATTCCTTTATTATTTAAGAAG
>JBNJEB010000058.1:0-8792 GCA_051745425.1 Bacillota bacterium | reverse complement strand
TTTAAGTCATTGTAACCGTCTTCTTCCATCTGAGACTGGGGCTGCATTACTAAAACAACACCTGGCAGCTCTGAGACATCTGAATCTCTTTTTGTAATTGGATCTAATTCATATTCTTCAATCTCATCAGGATCCTGATTACTTACTGTCCTTCCAATATACTCAGCCAGTCTCATACCGGCCCAGCGGAGAGCCTTATTCTTTTTCTGCTGCTCTCTCTTTTCAAACTCTTCATCAGTATCAGCTACTAAAACAATATTCTTCAGTTGAGAAAAATAAGTATATTTAGCTCCTTCACCTGCCATATCAATCAGACCATCCTGGAAACCTCCCCAGTGTTTGCCAACAACTAAAACACTTGAACCCTTTAAAGCCATAGTCATTCCCTCTCCGGCCTGTTGAAGTGCTCCAGTTACACCTGGAAATAATGGCCCTTCATCCATTCTAAATCTAGGCTCAATAGCTTCTTTAACAGGAACTAACCTAACCTGATCTCCAGGCTTTACAATTTTAATATCTGCATCGGTGATATGCTTATCCTGTTTTACAACTTGAAGAGCTTCATCTTTATTAATTGTTAAAATACCATCTTTAAACTTTGTAGAATCTCCAAACTTAATATCTTCTACATAAAAATTACCAATCTTTAATTTCAATATAAACACCCCTTTCATAAACTCGTGGATATTCGCACAATGCAAGTCAAAAAATAAAGGAGGAGGTTTATATCCTCCTTTATTTAATTATCTTATAAACTATATTGACTAAACTTTTCTCTATATTCTTTAACTTCATCTATAATCTCATCAACTTCAAGAACCATTTCCATCATACTAATCTGTTCTTCATAAACATCTTCATCAATAGCATCTTTAATTTCTGGTTCAAAAACATGATAGCACGCGAGTCCTAACTGGACTCCAGCCAGTGGACCTGCAAAGGTTGGATCACCATTTGTTACTGTCTCACAGGCAAGACCTGAAGCTTCTGCTTCAGCCCCTCCTAGGATAACGACCATATTTTCTTGGCCATGTTCATCGGCTAAATCCTTTATTCTTTGCTGGTTTTCCAGGTCCATGGCACCGGCGCTTGTTCATACAAAGCACTCAGTGGTGGTAAAGACGACTTCTGCTTCTGTACTTTTTAAAGCCTCTTCAATAGCTGGACCAGGAATCCCGTCTCTATCGCCTAAAATTGCAATTTTTTTCCCGGCTAACATCTTTCCACCTCCCTCCTCATTCTTGTGATTATTATATTTTTACCATCTCAATACTATCATAATCATGATTATTTGTCAATCATGATTGAGTATTTAACTGCTTTTTTTTATACTAATTTAAAAAAGAGTAGGGCTTAATGCCCTACTCTTCAATAATCTAAATATTTTTATTTTTTTCATATAATTTCAGAAAAATTTCTACGACTTTTTCAGAAAATTGACTTCCTGAATTTTCCACCAGCTCATTTTTGGCTTTTTCGTAAGACAGGGGCTCTCTATAGGACCTCTTTGAAGTCATAGCATCCCAGGCATCTGCCACATTCAATATTTTAGAAATTATCGGTATCTCATCACCTGAAAGGCCAACAGGATATCCCTTACCATCCTCTCTTTCATGATGATATAATACATATCTGGCTATCTCTTCTAGCCTGGAGGAAGTTCGTAAAGCTTCATAACCCCAGCGAGGGTGTTTCTTAATTATTTCATATTCTTCAGGGTCAAGTCCTGACTTTTTATTTAAAATTCTATCCGAAATTAATGTCTTACCGATATCGTGAACAAGACCAGCCCAATAAGCTTCTTTTACTTCATTACTTGAAAGACCTAATTCTGTTGCAATCTGACTTGATAACTCTGCAACATGCTGGGAGTGAGACTCTGTATATTCATCATGGATAGAAAGTAAACTTAACATGGCCGATAATATATCTTGCTGAAATTCTGACTGTAACTTGCTATAGTATTGCATTGAATAAAAAGCTGAAGCCATATTTTGAAAGGCCTGCATTGATTTCTTTGAGCTTTCATCAAACTTTTTGCTGCTGGCTTCTTCTATATCTAAACTTAAGCCGATCTTTTTTTCGCCATCAATATATAGATCAAAAGTCATCGTCTCTTTGATCGCCCTGGAGGCTTCAAGATACTTTTCTCTATTTTGTTCATTTAGATAAGGTGCTGTAGTATCATAAATTTCATTAATTATTTTAATCTCATCTTTATTTCCCAGATCAAAAAGCTCTTTATCTATCTTAATATTTTTTAAAATCTCAAAATCATGACCAATCGTATACACAAATTCAACATAATCATTGTTATATCTGAAAATAGTTCCATAATCGGCTTCAGGTACTATTTGAGTTGCAGTATCAAGCAAATCTTTAAGAAATTTGTCTTCCTCAATGCCATCAGAAACTTTTAAATTAACAGTTAAATCTATTATTTTTTCAAGCTGCTTAACCTGCTCATTAATCTGATCATATGAATCTTCCAATTCTTCATTCATTGCAGTAGTTTCTTCATTTAAAGCCTCCAACTGCTCATAGCTGGCATGGAGTTCCTCCTGTTTTTCCTTAAGCTCTAACTCATTTTCTCTAACCTCTTCAACCATTGTCTGAAAACTTTCGCTCAATTGATTTACTTCAAGATAACCATTTTTAATTGGCTTAATTTCTCTATTCCCAGCAGCTATTTTTTCTGCTTCCTCAGTTAACTCTTTGAGAGGTTTAGTAATATAATTGAGATTTCTCCAGCCAATAATGAAAGCTAAAATAATCGTCATTATTATTCCAATTATCATAATTTGAGAGATTTGATTAATTAAACTATAGGCTTCATCTGTAGGCATAAATACAGCAACAACCCAGCCTAATCTATCTAAATCAGTGCTACTTATTAAATGTCTGGCATTATGAATAGGGCTATTCTCTCTGGTAACAATCTCTTCCCCATCAATTGCAGTTTGAATAAAGTCATAACGATAAAAGTTTTCCTGTGTTTTTATC
Organism: Bacillota bacterium; assembly: GCA_051745425.1. Lineage (GTDB taxonomy): Bacteria > Bacillota > Halanaerobiia > Halanaerobiales > Halarsenatibacteraceae > Halonatronomonas. The sequence goes on along the minus strand of JBNJEB010000058.1, from coordinate 5,789 downwards.
GGCTCACTTTTAGTTCCTGCTAATGCAACTCCTTCTCTATCAAAAATAAATAAATCATGCTGATCTGTAATACCATCAACGTATTGATTTAATTTTGTTAGATCTATCTCTAAAAAAATATAACCATCAGTAAATTTTTTAACCAATTCTGCTGTTAATTCCTGATCTCTATGTGAAATATAACTATCTGTCCAATAAAATGAATCGTTCTCACTCATTCCAGGTAAATCTTTAAATAAATTTGTCATACCAAGATTATATGGTGCCTCAAGCTCAACTCTTCCACTATTATCAGTTATAATCACACTCTTTAAGCCATTATTATTATCCAGTAATGAATTTAAATAACTGATATTTTGAGCTAAACTTTCATTATGATCTACATTAATAAAATAATTTTCAATATTATTAGCTGCCTGTTCAGCCCCTTCAAAATAACTATCAATCTGTCCGGCCAGACTTCTGGCTAGATTCAAATTCTGCTCATTGATATTCTCAGTAGTTTCCAGAATAGAATATCTCCAGACCAGGCCGGCAATTATCAAAAGAGGAATGCCGATAAGCAATAGAAATGTAATTATTAAAGTTAATGATATCGATCTATTATTACTTCCACCTATCAAGGCTGCTCAATCCTCCTGAAATCTCCATCCTCTATTTGATATAAATATATATCTCTAGCTGCATCGCCATATTGATTAAAACTTATCTGCTCTTTTATTCCTTTAAAGTTCCGGCTGGACTGTAATTCATTCTTAATAGCTTCAGTTTGATAATTGGTTCCACCATCCAGGAGATCTTTTAAAACTAAAACTGCTTCATAGCCATAATATGCCCCAAAATCAGGCCTTCTATTATAATATTTATTAAAACTTAAATAAAATTCACTATCCCCATATCTCTCATAATCATATTTCCAGGGATGGGGTAGAATCACCCCTTCTACCGCTTTACTTCCATATTTAAGCAATGCTCTATCAAAAGACCAGCGGGTCGCATAAATAGGTTTAACATCGCCATCAGTGAAATTATAATAATTCTGAACCAGCATAGCTGTATCTGTTGGATTAGCTGCTATTACTAAAGCATCAAATTTATGATAAAGATTTAATATTGGAATTTTGTAATTATTTAACCTTGTAAAATCATAAGACCATGTCTCTATTAACTCGCCGCCTTCACTCTGCAATTTTTCAGATAATTGCTGTTTCCAATCTTCAGTAAAAGCTGAATTAGACCTATCAGAAATAAATCCAACCCTGGCTTCAGGAATATTATTTATTATATTCTGAACAACTAGCTCCTGCTCCTGTTCAGAATCAGGGACCAACCGAAAAAGATTATTATCAGCAGAAATTAAATCCTGACTCCCAGATGTAGGGCTGAGCATAATCATATCAAGTTCATTAACTGTATCAATTACCCCACTAATTATTCCACTTAATCCAGGGCCAATGATCACTTCAACCCCGGCCTCCTTAAACTCTTTAACAGCAGCAATAGCTTTATTAATATCCATCTCATGATCTCTAACCAGTAATTCTAGCTGATAATCATCAAATGAATCTGCTTGATTTATTTCATCAACTGCAAGTATAACCCCATCTCTTATATCAATACCAACATCAGAATGGGAGCCACTTAAATTGACTAGCAGACCAACCTTAACCTTTTCAGTCTGAGTGAAATCAAATGAGGCTGCAATGATAATTACAGCAATAATAACAAATATTATAATAAGGTTTTGCAGTTTCATAAGAAAACACTCCTGACTATATTGGTCCACAACTAGATAGTTCTACAAAAATAGAAAAATCCCTGCAAAACCAGTAAATAAAAAGCAAGAAGCCGGCAGTTACGCCGGCTCAAAAGACTAATCAATATTATAACTATCTCTTAAATACTCCTCAGTCTGTTGATCCAACCCAAGCTTATCTATCTCATCTTTTAATTGCTCCGCAGAACCAAATTTACCTAAATATCCATTAACCCTGGCAACTGCTGTAGAATCAATAAATTTACTTAAGTCATAAATATCCCTGTAATGATTCTTAAACCTGGAATTAGACTGAAGATAATATTTCTGATGATAATCTTCTGCTAAATAAAATTCTTCATACTCCTTTAATTCAGTCGCTACATCTCTTCCAGTCTCTTCTTCATATTCAGATTTCAAGCTTTCAAATTCTTCTTTCTGCTCCTGATTATGATAGAACAGAACATTCATATACTGTCTCGATCTCGGTTGAGTTCCAGGATTATGATTGTCCCAGAAGATCTCAAGTAATTCCCTATAACTGATTTGAGCAGGATCAAATTCTATCTGAATAGTTTCAGAATGATCGCCTATATTACGATAGGTTGGATTATCGCTTATGCCACCGGCATAACCGACCCGGGTTCTAATTACTCCAGGTAAAACCCCGAAGAATGCATCCGGGCCCCAGAATCAGCCAAGGGCAAAGGTTGCTTCTTCAGTCTCAATATCTGCAACCTCCTGGTCAAGTTTAATTAAATTTGCATTTTCATCAGCCTCTTTATTTGACTGCAATTCTTCTTCAGAAAAAAGCTCCACAAATTCTCCATAGCCTCTCTCTTCTAATTCAGCAGCAGGAATAAATCTCAGAGCAGCTGAATTAATACAATATCGCAGCCCGGTTGGTTCTGGGCCATCAGGAAAGACATGACCTAAATGAGAATCAGCCTCTTTGCTCCTGACTTCAGTCCGGCTCATGCCAAAACTACTATCTACCTTTTCAACAACATTTTCTTCAACTAAAACAGTTGTAAAACTCGGCCAGCCTGAACCAGAATCATATTTAGCCTTAGAACTAAATAAGGCTTCACCTGAGACAACATCAACATAAATACCTGGCTCTTTATGATCATAATATTCATTATTAAATCTTGGTTCAGTACCATCCATCTGGGTGACATAATACTGCATTTCAGTTAGCTCATTCAATAATGGATCATCTACATCTGATAAATCTACATTACCATCAGTATCTGCCTGGCAGCTATTTTCAGCATCAACACTACAGCTTGAACCGCCCATAACTTTTAAGTCTACATTATTTTTTTCAGAACTCATATTACCTGTCAGCCCCCTTTCTCCAGCAAAAAACAATAAAGTAAAACCTAACATAACTATTCCAACAATTATTAGGTTCCGCAATTTTTTAAAGCCTCCTTCAAAAATAAATCTTCTATTTCTAAATACTGACTTTATTATATCATATTCTTGAGCAAATTAATAACAGTTATTATTAAACTAGGTTATTAATAAGATTAACCTGAAAATATAATATAATGCTACAGAGGCTACCCCTGCTGCTGGATAAAGAATATATAATACTATGAAATCCCCTCTATACTCCTCGGTTCTCCAAAAGACAACTAGCTGATATATAAAAATTGCTCCTGTAAATAAAAGAGATAAAATTATTAAATAATTGGCCAGCTCAGCTGAAACCATTATATCAATAAAAATATAACTGACAAATAAGATTAATGACTCAAAGACCCAGGGAAATGAATAAAGGGCAAAACCGCCTCGCCTGGCCGGTTCATATCTATAATAGGCAGCTAAAAAATCTTCTTCAGTAGATTTAATCCATTTCTCTCCATTATAAAGCTCAAGATAGTGGGGGAACTGTAAAGGATTAATCTTTATCTTACTGCCAGGAACCTTTAAATAAAGTAGAATTAAAAACCTGCCAAACTCCCTGCTAAAAGAAAGTATAAATAGAATTATAATCAAATAAAATAATTGCCCGACTAACTCAATCATAATTACTCCCTCCTGGACAGTTTACTTTCAAGCCTATTTAATCTATGGTCTAAAGCATCTCTTTTTTCCTGCCAGTCAGATATATAATACCTCCTGGAGTATAGAAATCTCTTTGCCGTTTCAACTAATTGCAGGGCCGAGTCATAATCATTTGCCTGGTGTTCATAATACTTGGCCAGCTCAACCCAGGGGAAGAGGCCTCCCCGCTTCTCTCTAATCATCTGCTGCCAGATCTCAACCGCCTTCTCATAAAGCTCCGCCCGCTTATACTGCCAGGTCAACTTGGTCTCAATTTTAGTTAGCAATCTAGCTGAATCCTGTAAGTTTCTTGCCCTTTCATACAGGCAGATACTTTTTTCTAACTTGCCATTCTTCTCAAACAGATACCCTAAATTATAAGCTTTGTTGCCGTTCCAATCAATAGAGTCACTGAGACTGACTATCTCACCTAGATGGCTGACAAGGCTTATCATAGAGATAATATCATCTTTATTATGCTCAATAATCGGCCTCAATAAGCTAAAATCTTTCTCCTTTAGATACCGGAAATACTGCTCGGGAACCTGGCTGCCATCAATATCTGGTCCCCGCTCAAAATCTATTACCTGCCATTCTAAAGCCTTCAGGCTGCAGGAAGGCAAATGGCGCCATAAACTCCTGGCTGGATGTAAAAGATCAATATGATTATCCAGCTCAGGCGGATCGATTCTATTCATAATAAATCTATCTTTCAAGAGCGGAAAATCATAGCATTTCCCGTTAAAGGTCACCAGATTATTCCTCTCTGCAATTCTTCCCTTAACAGCCTCAAGCTGGTCCGGTTCTTCATCGTAATCCCGCATTATATACTGTTCCAGAACGACTTCATCTCCAGCAAAATAGGCCAGTCCAATCATAAAGGCCACTGTCCCGGCACCTCCGGCAAGACCTGTCGTCTCTGTATCTAAAAATAACAATTCTTCCTTTGCAAGCTCCTCCGGCAGATCAAATAGATAGCCGCCTTCCTGAAAGGGATAATCAGATAAATCTCCCAGCCTATACCGGCCATGAGAATGAGAGAGAGGATAGCGCTCCTCCTCAAAATAGACAGTGGCAGGCTTGCTGGTCCTAGCTTTCTGCTTCTTTTTCTGACCTGGCATCTTCTTTAATTTTTCTCTTAGATTCATAATTATCGCCTCGCTTTAAAATGGTCAGAATTAAATCTGCATCTTCCTTGGCAGTCAGGCCAACCTCACTGCCTGGCCCAACACAGGAAGGACAGCCCTGCTCACAGGGACAATCAGTTAATAATTCATGGGCCCTGGCCAGTAATTTACCATGAACTCGAAATAGCTTTTCACTTAAACCAATTCCACCAGGATAGCTATCATAAAAGAAAATAGTCGGCAGGCCAGTAAAAGGGGATTTGATCTGAACTGTATTCTTTAAATCCCTGGAATCAGCCAGTAGAAATAATGGAGCAATATTCTCAATCAGGTTAGCAATTCCAATCAGCCCGTTCTCTAACTTATTCTGGCCAAGTTTTTCCTTTAAGTCAGCTGGAGCTGTTAGCCAGTAGGCAGTCGTATGCATCTCCTGTTCCGGTAGATTGATATCGCCATAACCGACATTTTCATGACTATTAAATTTAACTTTCTTAAACATCGTTGCCCTGGCAGTCACTGAAACTTCGCCATGACCAGAAATCTTCTCATCGGCCCCCTGCCGCTCAAAATCCTCTAAAACCTTAAGTTCCACAGCCAGGGAGGCATCGGTATAATAATTGACATCTACCTTCTTAACTAAAGCCCGACGATCCTCAAAATCAAGTTCCTGGACCTGATACTGAGCGCCACCATGAATATAAATGGCCTTCTCATGGATAGTTGTCGGGGCTGCAAAGTAATCAACTTTACCAATCACCTGATTCTTATTTTTAGTCATATCTATCACAGCAAAATCATCGCTGGAAGCACTCCTGAGGCTGATATCCTGGGCCGGATATTTATCAGTCATC
>JBNJEB010000057.1:0-8815 GCA_051745425.1 Bacillota bacterium | reverse complement strand
ACTGCCAACTAAACCGGCCTGGAGGTTATCTGTAAAATCTCTTAAGATCTGGGGAATAATTAATTGCAAGATATCGACTAAAGCCAGCCAGATTATACCAAGCAGATATCTTTTTTTATAACGGAGAAAAAAACCTTTGAAGTTATATTCCTGCATAAAATTAATCAGCCTTTCTTATATTAAATTAAACTTATAATTCATTATATTAATACACTCAATTATATAGATTAAAGATAAGTTGGCCAATCCCTTCTTTTTATTGAGATAAATATTATCAAAACATAAATAAATCAAGAATTATCGACGAAATTATTAATAATTTAAAATAAAAGCAGGAAATTAACAATAAATCAAGAAAGTTATTTAACAAGCAGTAATTATTTTTGATAAATAAATAAGATTTTTTGTAAAGTAGGAGGTTTTTATATGCAAGAAGGATTCTGGCTGGCAATAGGACTTACAGCCTTTGCCGGCCTTTCAACAGGTTTAGGAGGAATATTTGTCTTTTTTACAAAGAAAACTGATTTTAAATTTTTAGCTTCAGCTTTAAGTTTTTCAGCTGGTGTTATGATTTATATCTCTTTTGTTGAGATTTATAGTAAAGCTACAACAGAATTAGTAGAATATTTTGGTGGTAATTTAGGTAATGTGGTCACTATCATTGCTTTTTTTGCAGGGATTTTATTAATTTTATTAATTGATAAATTTGTTCCTGATCCAGATAATCCTCACCATGGCTGGAAAGAAGAGAATGTTGAGGCAATTGCAAATGAGAGCCCTGAAGACGCTAAGAAAAGACTTGAAGCAGAAGAAAAAGAAGAACTTCATCGAGTAGGTATTATGTCGACTCTGGCTATCGCTATTCATAATTTTCCAGAAGGTCTGGTTACCTTTGTTTCGGCTTTATATGATCCAGCTCTAGGGATTTCAATTGCGATAGCAATAGCACTCCATAATATTCCAGAAGGGGTTGCAGCAGCAATTCCAATTTATTATTCTTCAGGGAGTCGTCTTAAAGCAATCAGTTATTCTTTTGCAGCCGGTCTAGCTGAACCAATAGGGGCTCTGGTAGGTTACTTTTTCTTTAGATCATTTTTTGATGATCTTGTTTTTGGAATTATTTTTGCTCTTGTTGCCGGGATTATGGTCTTTATCTCAGTCGATGAATTACTGCCTGCTTCCAAGAAATATGGAGAGGGTCATCGGGAGATATATGCTTTTATTCTAGGAATGTTAGTAATGGCAATAACCCTGGTAATAGTTTAATGATAATATCTGCAGTTATATGATTATAAAAATAAATATAAAAAAGAGAGGCTGCCAGCTTAATGGCAGCCAGTTATTTTTATTTAGCTTTAGAAAAATATTGATCAATCTCGGTCATCAGTTCAGAGATCGGTAAGTCCTGGGGACATTTATCCTCGCAGACCAGACAGGCTATACAGTTATCAGCCCTGTTTTCTTCTTTAAGATTGAAATATTTTTCAGACATCTCTTTGTAATTATCATAGATATGGGCCTGATTGTAATAATCGAAGACCCTGGGTATCCAGACTGATTCGGGACAGGGCATACAGTAATTGCAGCCTGTACAATCAACTGGAGCAAGTTCTTTATAGATTCTGCCGGCCTTTTCAACCAGGTCGATTTCTTTTTTAGGAAGCGCTCCTATTCCTGCATTTGCAGCTGTTTTAACATTGTCCTTTACATCGGCAAGTTTATTCATGCCGCTTAAAACAATCCCAACATCTTCCTGATCCCAGAGCCATTGCAGCGCCCTGGCAGCAGGAGAGACATCCTGTTCACTATTCTCCCAGATATCTAAAATTTCCTGGGGCGGTTTTCTGGCTAACAGGCCACCTCTGAGTGGTTCCATAATAATTACACCCAGTCCTTTATCTGCAGCATACTGAAGGCCTTCCTTGCCGGCCTGGTATTCAAGATCAATATAATTGTACTGGATCTGGCAGAAATCCCAGTCATCAGAATAATCAACTATCTCTTTGAATAACTTTAATTCGTCATGGAAGGAAAATCCGATATATTTAACCTTACCCTCGGCCTTTTTTTCTTTAAGCCAATCAATTAGTTCTATCTCTTTAATATTATCCCAGCGGTCATAGCTTAAGGCGTGGAGCAAGAAGAAATCAATATAATCTGTCTGGAGGTTATTTAGCTGTTTTTCAAGATATTCCTCAGCATCCTCCTGGGACTCAACCAGCCAGACAGGTAATTTAGTAGCCACATAAAGATCTTTTCGGCTTAGATCAGGACTATCAGATCTTTTTTCAAGTCCAGTTAAATACTCACCAACAAATTCTTCACTGTTACCGCCATGATAGGGCCAGGCAGTATCGATATAATTAACGCCATGATTTAATGCAAAATCAAGCATTTCTGTGGCCTGTTCTTTATCGATAACTTCATTATCATCATCAAGGGTTGGAAGACGCATGGCTCCAAAGCCTAAGGCTGAGAGTTTTTCGTCAACATTGCCCATTTTTCTATAATGCATAAACTATACCTCCTCAACAGGTTTAAGTTTGGCGGTGAAATGTCTTAAGACTTCAGGTTCATATTCAAATTCAAGACCGACCAGTTCATCTTTATAATCCAAGATATTAATTAAACTATCGGCAACAACATCAAGATGGTTGTTGGTATAGACACGTCTTGGAATTGTCAGTCTTAGCAGCTCTAAAGGAGATTCTAGCTGTTCTCCAGTCTTTGGATCACGTCCTAATAGGAATGAACCTATTTCTACACCTCGAACTCCAGATTCCAGATAAAGGGCATTAGCCAGAGCCTGGGCCGGGAATTGATCATAGGGGATATGGGGTAACATCTTTGCTGCATCAACAAAAACAGCATGGCCACCAGTCGGTTCCTGGATAGGTACGCCCCCTTCTAAGAGTCGATCCCCTAAATATTTAACCTGTTCAATCCGATAATTTAGGTAATCGTAATCAATGCCTTCTTCTAAACCTCTGGCCAGAGCTTCCATATCCCGGCCAGAGAGGCCGCCATATGTAGGGAACCCTTCATAGGGGACCAGGCTGGATCTTACATTATGATAAAGTTCTTCATTATTTTTTATTCCAATTAAGCCGCCCATATTTACAATGGCGTCTTTTTTGGCACTCATTGTAAAGCCATCGCCATAGCTGAACATTTCAGTAACTATCTCTCTGATAGACTTATCCTGATAGCCATCCTCACGTTCTTTGATAAAATAAGCATTTTCAGCATATCTGGCAGCATCAAAGATGACCGGGAGGTCATACTCCTTTGCAATTTTGCTGGCAGCTTTAATGTTGGCCATTGAGATTGGCTGGCCTCCAGCACTATTACAGGTTACTGTAATTATTAGAAAGCCAATCTCTTCCTTCGGGTGAGATGCTAAAAAATCTTCTAAAGCATCAAGGTCAAAATTTCCTTTAAATGGATGATTCAAACCTGTCTCATAGGCTTCTGGAATAACTAAATTGACTGCATTTCCGCCGGCCAGTTCGACATGGGCTTTAGTTGTATCAAAATGCATATTATTTAAAACGTATTGGTCTTCTTCGATCAACTGGGGGAAAAGGACTTTTTCTGCTCCCCGGCCCTGATGGGCTGGTAAGATATATTCATAACCGAAAATTTCCCTGGCAATTGCTTCTAGATTTCTAAAATTGCGACTTCCGGCATATGATTCATCGCCTAGCATGATGCCTGCCCACTGGTTATCACTCATCGCTCCAGTTCCACTATCAGTTAGAAGATCTATATAGACCTGGTCTGAATTTAATGAAAAAAGATTGTAGCCTGCTTTCTTTAAAGCTTCTTTCCTTTCTGATTCTGATATCTGTTTAATTCTTTCAACCATTTTAATTTTAAAGGGTTCTGCTTGATTTGCCATTACTATTAAGCCACCTCCATATTATTGTAAGAAAAATTAAACAATGCACCTTCATTATACTCTGCTTATCCCTAAAAAATCAAGAAGAATAGCTAAAAAATTTAATATTAAATCATTTGACAGTTTCAACTTATTTAGTTATACTGAAGTTGAATGTGAAAATAAATATTTATGGGGGGTTATTTTAAATGCCTAAGAAAATGCAGTCCATGGATGGGAATACTGCTGCCGCACACGTAGCTTATGCTTTTACAGATGTAGCAGCAATTTACCCGATAACTCCATCATCTCCGATGGCCGAAATGGTAGATGAGTGGAGCGCCCATGGTAGAGAGAATATTTTTGGTCAGCAGGTTAAATTGTCTGAAATGCAGTCTGAAGGTGGTGCAGCTGGAGCCGTTCATGGTTCACTTGCAACAGGTGCATTAACTACAACTTTTACAGCTTCACAGGGTCTTTTACTTATGTTACCTAATATTTATAAGATTGCCGGTGAGTTGTTACCAGGTGTTTTCCATGTAAGTGCCCGTTCAGTGGCAACCCAGGCACTTTCGATTTTTGGAGACCATTCTGATGTAATGGCCTGTCGCCAGGCTGGAGCAGCAATGATTGCTTCAGGAAGTGTCCAGGAAGTTATGGATTTAGCCGGGGTGGCACACTTATCTGCAATAGATTCTAACTTGCCTTTTATTCACTTTTTTGATGGATTTAGAACATCGCATGAGATTCAAAAGATTGAAGTTATGGAATATGATGAGCTGGCACAATTTGTTAATGAAGATGCTTTAGAAACTTTCAGGAATAAAGCTTTAAATCCTGAAGAACCGGTAACAAAGGGTACTGCTCAGAATCCAGATATCTTTTTCCAGGCTAGAGAGGCCTGCAATAAATTTTATGATAGAACACCAGATGTAGTTGCTGATTATATGGAAAAAATCAGTGAACTAACCGGGAGAGAGTATAAGCCATTTGTTTATTATGGTGCAGAAGATGCTGAACATATTATTGTTGCAATGGGTTCAGTTACACAGACAATCGAAGAAACTGTCGATCATTTGATTGAGCAGGGAGAGAAAGTCGGTCTCATAAAAGTTCACCTATATAGACCATTCTCCAGCAAGTATTTCTTCGATGTACTGCCTGAATCTGTTAAGAAGATTGCTGTTCTAGATAGAACCAAAGAACCTGGAGCAGTTGGAGAACCTTTATATGAAGATATTCGTTCACTATTCTATGATCGGGATCAGAGACCGGTTGTAGTCGGCGGAAGATATGGCTTAAGTTCTAAAGAGACTAATCCATCCCATATCAATGCAGTCTTTGAAAACTTAAAGCAGGCTGAAGCTAAAGATGGATTTACCATCGGTATTGTTGATGATGTTACCTTTACCTCATTGCCTGTCGAAGAGAAAATCAATACAACTCCAGAGAGCACAACTGCCTGTAAGTTCTGGGGCTTTGGTTCTGATGGTACTGTTGGAGCTAATAAGAATGCAATTAAGATTATCGGTGATAATACTGATAAATTTGCCCAGGGTTATTTCTCCTATGATTCCAAAAAATCAGGTGGAGTTACTGTTTCCCACTTAAGGTTCAGTGATGAGCCGATTAAATCAACTTATCTAATTGACAAGGCAGATTTTGTTGCCTGCCATAAAGAATCATATATTGGTCAGTTCGATATGATAAGTGATTTAAAGCCAGGTGGAACCTTTGTTCTAAATACAACTATGGGAGAAGATGAACTGGATGAACGTCTGCCAGCCGAGGTTAAAGCTTATATTGCAGATAATGATATTGATTTCCATATCATTAATGCTGTTAAAATTGCAGAAGAAGTAGGCCTTGGTCAGAGAATTAATATGGTCATGCAGACTGTCTTCTTTAAACTAGCCGATATTATTCCAATTGATGAGGCTATCGCTTATCTAAAAGAAGCAATTAAAAAGACTTATGGTCATAAAGGCGATAAGATCGTTGAAATGAATAATAAAGCTGTCGATAGAGCCCTTGATGCTCTGATTGATGTAGATGTACCTGCTGAATGGTCATCTGCTGAAGCCAGCGATCAGACTGAAGAAGACGATGATAGACCGGAATTTGTAAAGAATGTTCTTGATGTTGTTAATCGCCAGGAAGGTGATGATTTACCTGTAAGTACCTTTATGGGTAGAGAAGATGGCTCATTCCCTCCAGGAATGTCCCAGTATGAAAAGCGGGGAATCGCTGTTCATGTACCTGAATGGATAGAAGATAACTGTATTCAGTGTAACCAGTGTGCCTTTGTCTGTCCTCATGCAGTCATCAGACCATTCCTATTAGATGATGAAGAATTAGAAAATGCACCTGAAGATATGGAAACACTTGATGCTATGGGTAAACAGCTTAAGGGTCTAAATTACAGAATTCAGGTCAGTCCTCTAGATTGTACTGGCTGCGGAGTCTGTGTAGAGACCTGTCCGGCACCTGAAAAAGCTCTTAAGATGGAAGATTTTGATAAGATGGTCGAACAGGAAGCTGATAACTGGGATTATGTCAGTGAAAATGTAACCTATAAGAGCGGTCTAATGAAAGATGCCTCAATTAAAGGAAGTCAGTTCAACCAGCCACTCCTTGAGTTCCATGGAGCCTGTGCCGGTTGTGGTGAGACTGCTTATGCCAAGTTAGTAACCCAGTTATTTGGTGATAGAATGATTATAGCCAATGCTACTGGTTGTTCATCAATCTGGGGCGGTACTGCACCTACTCCTGTCTATACAACTAATGAAGCTGGCGAAGGTCCTGCCTGGGCTAACTCATTATTTGAAGACAATGCCGAGTACGGTTACGGTATGCATCTTGGAAACGAACAGCTAAGAGGTCGTCTGGTCAATTTAGCTGAAGAAGCTATTGAATCAGGTGTCTCATCTGAATTAGAAGAACTTTTACAAAAATGGTTAGAAGTTAAAGACGATGGCGAGGCTTCTAAAGAGGTTTCAGAAAAAATTAAACCACTGCTTGACGAAGAAACTGACAATGAAGCTGTTGCCAAAATTGCCAGGCTTAAAAAGTATCTCACCAAGAAGTCTCAATGGATCTTTGGTGGAGATGGCTGGGCCTATGATATTGGTTATGGTGGCTTAGACCATGTAATTGCCTCTGGCGATGATGTAAATGTCCTGGTCTTTGATACTGAGGTTTATTCCAATACCGGTGGACAGTCTTCAAAATCCACTCCAATCTCAGCTGTGGCTAAATTTGCTGCTTCCGGTAAGAGGACAGCCAAAAAAGACTTAGCCCAGATGGCTATGACCTATGGCAATGTCTATGTTGCTCAGATAGCCATTGGTGCTGATATGAATCAGGCTGTTAAGGCAATTGCTGAAGCAGAAGCCTATGATGGACCATCCATTGTTATAGCATATACTCCATGTATTGCTCATGGCTTAAAAGCAGGAATGAGTGATTCTGTTAACCAGGAAGGAAGAGCTGTTGAAACAGGTTACTGGCATCTCTTCAGATTCAATCCTGAATTAGAAGAAGAAGGCAAGAATCCATTCAGTATGGACTCTAAAGAACCTACCGGAACCATGAGAGAGTTTATGGAATCTGAGGTCCGTTTTGCCTCATTGCAGAAGACCTTCCCTGATGTAGCAGAAGAACTCTTTGAATATGCTCAAAAACAGGCTGACAAGAAATACAAGACATATAAGCGTTTTGAAGAAATCTATGCACCAGAAAATGATGAAGAGTAAATTATAGATAAATGAATAATATTAAAAAGCTCTGGAGGCTATGGTCTCCAGAGCTTTTTATCTAAATACAAAGGGGTATTATTTATGGAAATAGATATTAATATCAAGAAATTATATCAACAGGTAGTTAAAGTAATGTTATTAATGATTGCAGCAGCTATCTTATTAATTAGAATCTTTGCAGATATGACTCCAATCCAGTTACTAAATGTCGGCCGTTCAATTTTTCTCCAACCGCTTTTTGGAATAATAGGTCTGGTAATTTTAGCTCTGCCTGCTTTTCTGGCAATTAAATATAAGCCGGAACTGGTTGAAGATGGACTTGAAGAGATATTACCTATCTGTAAGCTTTCCCTGGCTAAACTTGCTTTTATGAGTATTCTGGCAGGGGTCAGTGAGGAATTATTATTTCGGGCTTTTCTCCAGGAAATTGTAGGCTTATGGCCGGCTTCAATAGCTTTTATGCTGGCTCATTTTGGTTTCTGGTTCAGGCAGAATAAGATAACGGATAAAGTCTTATTTGGGATCTTTTATTTGCTGGCAGGGGCCTGGCTGGGACTTGTTTATCAGCAGGCTGGAATTCTGGCAGCAGCAATAGCCCATGCCGGCTATGATTTTATTTTATTCTGGTATTTTAAGAACCATTTTTTGCAGCATTAATTAATGCTTTAAAAAGTTGCTGGAAGCAGTTGTGAGTTAAACTATTATCATCAACACCTGCTAAATCTTCAGGATGCCACTGGACTCCAACTAAAAAGCGCTGATCTGAATCTTCTGCTTCAATAGCTTCAATAATTCCTTCATCAGAACGGGCAACAACTTTTAAATTATTACCAGGGGACTTTAATGCCTGGTGATGATAGGAATTGACATATAAGCTATCAAGACAGCAGAGAATTTCCTCTAGCTGGCTGCCATTTTCAATTAATATCTGGTGGTAGGCACAGGTTTCATCTTTTTTTGAGGTATGCTGAAGACTATCATTATATTGACTGTAGATATCCTGATATAGAGAACCACCTAAACCGACATTGATTAACTGCATTCCCCGGCAGATACCTAGAACTGGAAGTCTTTTTTTGTAGGCTGCTTTAAATATATTAAGCTCCCAGCGGTCTCTTTCAGGGTCTATATTTCCAAGTTCTTCAATGGCCTCTTCATTATATAATTCCGGGGAAAT
>JBNJEB010000056.1:0-9076 GCA_051745425.1 Bacillota bacterium | reverse complement strand
CCTGTTCCCATTTCGAACACAGAAGTAAAGTCCTCCAGCGCCTATGGTACTGCAAGGGTGACTTTGTGGGAGAGTAGGTCGCTGCCGATCTTAAATTTTTATATATATAATGATGCTCCCCGATAGCTCAGCTGGCAGAGCGAGTGGCTGTTAACCACTTTGTCGCAGGTTCGAGTCCTGCTCGGGGAGCCATTTTTTTATATCTATATATTATACTATAATAATGTTAGGGTAAGCAGGTGTTATTATGGGTATTATCAAATATTATATTTATGTTTTTTTGCCAATCTTAATTGCATTAATCGCATCATTTAAATGGAATGAAGCAACCAGCTTTTTTCCTTATATTATGATGTTATTAATCTTTGTAATTAATGAAATTGGCAATTTTTTAATATCTAGAAAACATTTTTATGGGATTGCTTATTATATTAATTATTTTAAATATGATAATAATCTTAAGCCAGATAATAAATCTAAGAAAATTAAGTTTATAAATTTGAATATAGATAATAGAATCGTAGGTTTTATATTTATTTTGCTATCAATTGTATTGTATTTATATTTAATATTTAATATTCAATTGGATTTATTTTATTATTTAAACCTGTTTATTTTAATGATTTTATATTATATTATTCCAAAACTGGATTTAGTTAAGAAGGATTACTTAAATATAGGTCTAATACTTGTATTGATAAATAGCCTTTTATTTTTAACAATTTATTTTATTGATTTAACTAATATCAATTTTGTAGTAATAAATATTTTATTAATAATACTTTTACTTGAATTTAATATTTTTTTATTTTTGAATTTAGCCGATAAATATCTTATAGAA
Organism: Bacillota bacterium; assembly: GCA_051745425.1. Taxonomy (GTDB): domain Bacteria; phylum Bacillota; class Halanaerobiia; order Halanaerobiales; family Halarsenatibacteraceae; genus Halonatronomonas. The sequence continues at coordinate 8,235 of JBNJEB010000056.1, read as the reverse complement.
TCTAATTATGAATTAAAATTTTATAAAGTAATCAAGAAATATAATCATTTATATGGTCTGGTTCTTTTAATAGTGTATTCTTTATTTGCAATAAATTTAACTTTGACTAACAATATAATCTGGTTAATACCTTTATTTACTTTTCCTTATATATTTTATTTATTTTCTAACTTTACAAAGATGGTTAATCAAGGTAAAATTAGTTTAAATAGGTTTAAAGATTTTCACTGGAGAAATATAAAAATTTACATTGGCGGTTCTCTAATTATTATTCTATTATTATTACTGGATATTATAATTTAGATTAGGAGGTATTGGCCATTATGACCGAAGAAAATTTCTGGGAAGAATACAATCAATATAGAGAAAAAATGAATAAAAGGGTAATGGAGACAGACAATTTAAATATTAAGAGGTTTTTTAATTTAGATACAAGAGCTTATGATAGCGGTGCACTGGATAAAAAGACTAAAGAAATGTTAGGTTTAGTTGCTTCACTTGTTTTAAAATGTGATGACTGTATTAATTATCATCTGCAGGAGTTATATAAACTAAATATAACTGATGAGGAGTTATATGAAGTTTTAAATATTGGCTTAATTGTCGGAGGATCAATTATTATTCCCCATTTAAGAAAAGCTTTAGAAGCATGGGATAAATTGAACCAAAGGGATGGATAAAATATGACGACAATTAATGAAATTATAGGCTTTATATTAAGTGATAGGATTCAGTTATTAAGAAAATTTATTTTAACAGTAATTTTTATTATCTTAATTTATTATTTAAGAAAATATAGCTCTCAAAAGATTGATAATAAGATAGAAGATATTTCGAAAAAATTTAGATATAATAAGATTTTAAATTATATATCCTATGGACTTGGGTTTGTGTTGATTTTTCCTCTGTGGTTTCAGGGACTTCAGGGTTTTATGACCTTCTTTGGTCTCTTTTCTGCCGGTTTAGCCATAGCCTTAAGGGATATGGTTGCTAATATAGTAGGAAGATTATATTTGATTGTCAGGAGGCCATATAGTATCGGGGATAGAATAGAGATTGGTGATGTTAAAGGGGATGTTATAGATATTCGCTTATTTGAGACATCTCTGATGGAAATCGGTAACTGGGTTGATTCAGATCAGAGTACTGGAAGAATTGTTTATGTTCCTAATGGACATACTTTAAATAAAAATATATCCAATTATACTAAAGGATTTGAGTTTATCTGGAATGAAATTAGAATTTTATTAACTTTTGAAAGCAATTGGAAGAAAGCCAAAAAGATATTCCAGGAGATTGCTGATATTAGGGCTAGAGAGATTAACCGGGAAGCCAGGGAGAAGATTATTAATTCTGCAAAAAAAGAATATAAAAAGTTGACTCCAATAGTATATACTAATGTTAAGACAAGTGGGATTGAATTGACTATCCGTTATTTATGCGAACCTAGAAAACGAAGAACTACTGATGAAGAGTTTTGGGAAGATATAATTGATGTAGTTGAAAATAATGATGATATTGTTTTTGCATATCCGACTTATAGAATCCATTCTCAGGAAACAGGTTTTAATAATAAAAATAGAGAAGAGAAATAAAAAACTACCGACTTTTTAATCGGTAGTTTTAATACTAGGAATTCTGACATTTATCACAGATTCCGTAATATTCCAGTCTATGTTCATTAATTTTGAAAGGGGTTGCTTCTTCTGCTTGTTTATTGAGATTCTCTTTAAGATCGAGATGGATGTCATAGACATTATCGCATTCCTGACAGTGGAAATGATAATGCTGCTCTGGTGTTCCATCATATCTACTGTGAGTGCTTCCATAATCTAAAACCATTATCTCGTCCTGTTCAGCCAGGAAATTAAGATTACGATAAACTGTACCAAGACTAATATTTGGTATTTCATCTTTTACTTCATTGTAAATCCAGTCAGCTGTTGGATGACAGTCAGTACTTTTTAGAGTTTCTAAAATTGCTTTTCTCTGTTTGGTCATCCTGGTTTTCTTTTTGGCCATTATGTTCCCCTCCATTTTCAATAATCATTACTAAAAGTATATCAAATATTTTTTTTAAAAGCAAGTAAAATGGTATAGAAATTTAAGGAGAATTAAATTATGAAGATATTATTAGTTAATGACGATGGAATTTATGCAGAAGGAATTAACAAACTGGCAGAGGCATTAATTAAAGCAGGTCATGAATTAAAAGTTATTGCCCCTGACCAGGAGCGGAGTGCTATCAGCCATGCTATTACTATTAGAAAACCATTAAGATTATTTAAGACAGAAAATAAGAGTTTAGGTAACGATGCCTATCGAGTGAATGGGACTCCAGCCGACTGCATTAAACTGGCACTTAAAGTATTTGAAGACTATAATCCAGATTTAGTTATATCCGGCATTAATCATGGCCATAACCTTGGATATGATGTCTACTACTCTGGAACTGTATCAGCGGCAATAGAGGCCTATATTCAGGGATATAAAGCAATTGCAGTATCACTTTCAGTCGATGGATCTAAAAACTTTCAAGCAGTCGCCAAAAAAATTGTTGATTATCTAGAAAACGATGATTTTATAGAAGCTCTAAATTTGCTTGAAGGGCCTTTAAATATTAACTTTCCAGATCTAAAATATCCTAAATATAATGGCTATAAAATAACAGCTCTTGCCCCTAATTTGTATGAAGACTCTGTAGAAGAGAGGGTTGACCCTGCAGGAGGTAAGTATTTCTGGTTTAAAGGTGGTAAAAAGTCTTATGATAATGATAATTATGATATAAATGCAATAAGAGCCGGCTTTATTTCGATTACACCTTTAAATCTTAACATGTCAGATGAAAAAAGGATTGAACTATTAAATAAGAGCTTTTCACTGGAATAAAATTATAAATAAATTTTAAGTTGATAAAATATATCTGGATTTTTGCAGGAGTTTTCGGAATAATCACGAATATTATTTTTAAGAGCTTTGATTTATGAAAATAAAAAATATCAGAGAGGTGATATTATGCAATTCATTCTTAAATTTAAAGATGGTACAACTTATTTAAGTGATGATATTGACGAAATTAATGGTATTCCATGTGTTGCTAAAGACTTGAATAGACATATTGAGGATACTGGCTTCTTAAGTTTATTTTTAAGAGATCAGGAGAAAGATAACATTAAGATTAAAACTGAAGAAGGCGAGATGGAAAATAAAAAATGTAGTGAGCTCTATTCAGTAGAAGTTGTATTTTAGATACTTGATTTACCGGGGATATTATCCCCGGTTATTTTTTTGGAGGTGGAAGTAATGGCAGGTCCTTTTTTAAAATTTCCTGATGATTTATTAAAAGCTAAAATTAATGCCAGACCTAATAGATTTGTTTTAATCTGTGCAGATGAAACAGGCAGTAAGATTAAGTTGCATTTGCCTGATCCAGGCAGGCTGCCTTTAATTATAAAAGAGGGAAGAACTGTCTATTATAAACCTACTGATAATCCTGAGCGGAAGACTGACGGGAGTGTTATTTTAGTTCGGCTGGATAATGGTATTTATGTTTCAATGAACTCTCATCTGGCTAATGATCTGGCAGAGCTGGGCTTGAAAAATAAATTCTTCAGTGAGTTGACTGATTATGAGATTGAAAGACGGGAGTATAGCTGGGGGAATTCCAGATTTGATTTTTTATTATATAATTCCAGAGGTGAAGAGTATCTGTTAGAGGTTAAATCAGTTAATTTAGTAGATGATGGTCAGGCCTGTTTTCCAGATGCCCCGACTAAAAGAGGGGTCAGGCATCTTCAGGAATTAGTGAAATGGAAACAAGATACTGGCAATTCTGCTGGAGCCTTATTTATTGTGCAGCAGGAACAGGCTGATTATTTTAAGCCCTGTGAGGAGATTGACCCTGAATTTGCTGCTGCTTTAGAGAGGGCCAGGGAGAGTGGGATTGGTGTCTTTGTCTATGATACTAAAGTTAGTTTAAATAAAATAATGCTCAATCAGAGGATTGAGCAGAACTGGTAGATTTCTATTTTGATTTTTTTATTTATAAATAAATGGAGCTGACGACCGGACTTGAACCGGTAACCTGCTGCTTACAAGGCAGCTGCTCTACCAATTGAGCTACGTCAGCTTGAAAATTATTATTTAATTACCTTAACACAAGATATATTATAACGTAGTAGGTGGGATGCGTCAAGGGTTTTTTTAAAAAAATTAAGTTTAATTTAGAAGTTTTATTTATATAAATTTTGAGATTTTTCGGAATAGTTTAGTTTGGGTATAATTATTTAAAACTGGATAAGCTGGCCTGAAGGTTTCAAGAATTTAAATAGGACCAGGAGTGAGTAAGGACTGGGTTGATACTGGGTTGGTACTGGGTTGGTACTGGGTAGATATACCATCTGAGTTATCTAAATATTGCTTAAAACTGTACTTGAAATTTATTATATGTTATAATACGTTTTGAGTTGGTGATTATAAATGGGTGGCAAATATAAGATTGATAAGATCAAACAGGAACATACAATTATTGAGGATATCTTGCCTTTACTTGAGGGAATTTCAATTCATCCCCTGGTTAAGAGTATTATTCCTGGGAGGATTAATCGGAGAAAGGGAAGTGGCGTGCAACCATTTCTTAGGCTGAAATATAATACTTCAAGTGGCTTTAAGGTTTTAGCGAAGAATAGTTCTTCGATTCAGGAAGTTTTTATTGTGACCGATGATCCTGATAAGCTGGCAGAATGGCTTAAGAAAAAAGATTGGGTTAAATAGTTGATAGTTTGGTAAGTGGTTTTAGTCTTTAGGAAACTGGAGAGAATAAAGCTTAAAATAGAAAGAAGGCTTTCCCTCTGATTGGCTTGACAATAGTTTAAGGATTTTATATAATATTTCTGTTAATAATTGAATCGGGTTGTGGCGCAGCTTGGTAGCGCGCACGCCTGGGGGGCGTGAGGTCCCGGGTTCAAATCCCGGCAACCCGACCATTTTTATTTTTAATCGGCCTGGAGGCCGATTTTCTTATATTATACAGGAATTTTTACTGGTTAGTTTGTCTGCTTGCATAGTTAGTTATCTAAGTTTATAATTAGTTTAAATAAGCTAATTTATTAATTTAATGATTAGGAGTGAATTTATGTCTGTTAGGGTATTTATTTATAATTTAGGATGTCCGAAAAATCAGGTTGACGGTGAATATATCGCCGGTTATCTGACTGAATCTGAAAATATAACAGTTGTCGATGATTATGAAGTTGCTGATATAATAGCGGTTAATACCTGTGGGTTTATTGAAACTGCCAAGGAGGAGTCGATAGAGGCTATCTTTGAGGCTGTTAAATTAAAGGAGACTGGGAATTGCCAGAAGGTAATTGTGACAGGTTGTCTGGCCCAGAGGTATGTTGATGATATCCAGTCTGATATCCCTGAAGTAGATGGGATCTTTGGAATCGGAGATTATCAGAAGATGGTTGAATTAGTTGAGGAAGTTAAAAAGGGCCAGAGGGTGACCATGGTTGCCGAGCCTGAACAGGGTTTAAACCGGGATCTTCCCAGGGTCCATCAGGATAAAGGCATGGCCTATTTAAAGATTGCTGATGGCTGTGACCAGAACTGTACCTACTGTACGATTCCATCGATTAAAGGTGGCTATAAGAGTAGAGAACTTGAATATATTTTAAATGAGGCGAAAAGACTGGTTGAAGAGGGTGTTAATGAGTTGATCCTGGTGGCCCAGGATACAGCTCTCTATGGTCTCGATATTTATGGAGAGGTCCGCCTGGCTGAACTTTTAGAAGAGCTTGCAAAGATTGAGGGTTTAAACTGGATTAGATTGATGTATACTTATCCTGAACACCTTGAAGATGAGGTATTAGAAGTTATGGCCAGGGAGGATAAGGTCTGTAATTATTTAGATATCCCGATTCAGCATGCCGCAGGTCAGGTTAGAAAGCGGATGGGCAGACCTGGAGATAGGAATTCCCTGGAGGCTAAGATCTCTAAGATTAGAGAGGCTCTGCCTGATGTGGTTTTAAGGACTTCTTTAATTGTCGGCTTTCCTGGGGAGACCCAGGAAGAATTTCAGGAGTTAGTTGATTTTATTAAGGAAGTTAAATTTGATCGATTAGGAGTATTTACCTATTCAAAGGAAGAAAATACCCCGGCGGCAAAGCTTAATGGCCAATTAGATGAGGAAGATAAAGTTAGCCGTTATAATCAGATAATGGAAGTCCAGCAAGCGATAGCTCTTGAGAAAAATAGTGAGAGAGTTGGTAAGAAGCTGGAAATTATTGTTGAGGAGATTGAAGAAGGCCGTTTTAATGGCAGGACTAAATACGATGCTCCTGAGATTGATAATGCTATTAGTGGCAAGCTGCCTGAAGAGATTGAAGTTGAGGCAGGTTCGATCTATCTTGCCCTGGTTAAATCGGCTTTTGAATATGATCTTGAGGGAGAGATTATTGATGAAATTAGCTGATATGAATATGCCAAATAAGTTGACTTTAGCCCGAATTATTTTAATTCCTGTTTTTGTCTTCTTTTTATTAATGCGGAGCAGTTTGCCCTTGGTGGCTTCCTGGATATCTTTTTTAGTATTTGTTATTGCAAGTTTGACAGATGCTGCTGATGGTTATCTGGCCCGGAAGAATAATCAGGTTACTAATTTTGGTAAGATTGCTGATCCTTTAGCGGATAAGCTTTTAGTTTCATCAGCCTTAATTGGCTTTGTTAGTCTGAATTTAATCTCGCCCTGGCCTGTTATTATAATTATTGGCCGGGAATTTGCTGTTACCGGGCTGAGGGTGATTGCTGCCAGTGAAGGTTTTATTATTTCAGCCAGTATCTGGGGTAAATTAAAGACTATTACCCAGATAATTGCAATTTTAGTCTTTTTATTATTTCCTGAGATAATTCCAATGCCTGCCTATATACCTTTGATTTTAGTCTGGCTGGCTGCTTTAATTACTTTTTATTCAGGTTACAGGTATTTTGCTGATGCTGATCTGGAGTGGGAGCTGTAATTATGGGAATACTGGAAAGGATTAATAGGTTTATTGCTACAGGCTTTATGGCCGGCAGGATAAAGTATATGCCAGGCACCTTCGGTTCTCTGGTTGGCCTTTTACTCCTGGTTTTATTTCCTTTTTTGAGGAGCTGGCCGGCTATTTTAATTACAGTTATCATTGGAACTTTTATCTGTCAGCAGGAGGAAAAGAGAACAGGGATTAAAGATAATCAGGAGATAGTAATTGATGAGATTGCCGGGGTATTTATTACCTTTGCTCTGGTCAATCCAAATCATTTTATTCATTATTTAACTGGCTTTTTACTCTTTAGAGTCTTTGATATTTTCAAACCAGGACCGATTGATTACGTTCAGGAGTATAAAGGCGGGCCAGGAGTGATGTTAGATGATATTGCTGCCGGTCTGGTCAGTGCAGTTATAATGTTTTTGATATTTTAAACTTAAAGGATAGGTGTTGATTTTAAGATGGAAGATATTGCTATTCTATCTGTCGGCGATGAACTATTACTTGGTGAGATAGATAATACCAATGCCAGCTGGATAGCTGAGAGGCTGGTTGATAATGGCTGTCAGGCTAATGAGATTATTACAGTACCGGATATAATAGATGTAATTGCCAGCCGAGTTAGCAGGTTGAAATCTGAATACAGAAATATAATAATAACCGGTGGTTTAGGGCCTACCCAGGATGATATTACCAGAGACGGAGTGGCTCAGGCTCTGGATAGAGAACTGACTTATCACGCTGAGCTTGCTGATAATATTAAGGCCTTCTTTAAAGGAATTGGGAAAGAGGTTACCGAGAATAATTACAGCCAGGCCTATCTTCCTCAGGGTGCCGAGCCGATTATTAATAATGAGGGCACTGCTCCAGGTTTTTATCTGGAAGTTGAAGAGACCAGAATTTTTGTTCTGCCTGGGGTGCCTCTGGAAATGAAAAAGATGATCGATGATTTTGTGCTGGATAGGGTCTGTAAAAGTAGAAAGCAGAATGAATATAATACCACTTTAAAAGTTGCCGGGATTGGGGAAGCTGCTCTGGAGGATAGAATTAAAGGAATAATTGAAAAGTCAGAGGGGATTGCTTTCAGGTTTCTGCCTCACAGTGGAGAGATATCTATTAAATTGAGCTTGAAACCAGGTTTTGATGCTTCTAATTTTGCAAAGACTGTTAGAGAAATTAAAGCTGAATTAGGAAATTATATTTATGG
>JBNJEB010000055.1:0-9380 GCA_051745425.1 Bacillota bacterium | reverse complement strand
TTAAGTGGCGGTATAGAGCTGTTATTAGAGACAGGGACTGGTAACTGGTTACACCTGGTGCCCCGGCTTGGTCTGGCAGCCAGTTCTGAAGAGGTAAAAACATATTTCGGTTTAGAGCTTAAATTTTAAAATAGAGGTGGATTTAATGACGGAGAGAATTTATTATGATGATTCGTTTAGACAAGAGTTTAAAGCAGACATTATTGATTATTTTGAAGAAGACGGCAAATATCATATTAAATTAAATAGAACTGCCTTCTATCCAGAGGGTGGTGGGCAACCAGCAGATTCTGGCCGGATAGGTGAGAGCAAAATCAGCTATGTTTATGAAAAGGCTGGCGAGATATTTCATATCGGAGATAAGCTACCTGCTGAAAAATCTGATTTAAGTTGTAAAATCAACTGGAAGAGACGTTTTGACATAATGCAGCAACATTCAGGGCAGCATCTTCTTTCAGCAGTTGCCAAGGATTTATATCAGGCAGAAACGGTAGGCTTTCATTTAGGAGAATCAATGGTTACCATTGATACTGATATTCAGCTCTCCCAGGCAGAGATAGAGAAGATTGAAACAAGCTGTAACCAGCTCATCTATGAAAATAGAGAAATTTCTGTTGAATATCCTGAGGGTTATGAAGATGATACCAGGATTATAAAGATAGCCGGTCTGGATAGAAATCCCTGTGGAGGAACCCATCTTAACAATACAGGTCAGCTTGGACTTATTTCAATAATCGACTCAGAAAACTATAAAACAGGTTCCAGGCTTCATTTTATCTGCGGCCAGCGGGCTGTTGACGATTATCGATTTAAAAATAACCTGACAGCTTTTCTTAGAGATAGACTATCTGTCAATAATCAGAATATTAAAGCTGAAATTACCCGTTTGCTGGAAGAGTTGAATAATAAGTCTAGTACTATAGATAATCTTAAAGGGCAGCTTCTCAAATTCAAAGGGGCTGAGCTTGTTGAAGCCGCAGAAGAGATAGGTGATTACAAACTAATTGTTAATAGATTTACCGATCTCGGTTTTTCAGAGGTAAGGGATATGGCCAGTCAGCTTATTTCAGATGCTGGCATAATAGTAATTTTTGGTCAGCAGGCTGGCGATACTAGCAGGATGATTCTGGCCAGATCAGATGATATAGCCTGGCTTAATTTGAATCCAGTAATCCAGGAAGTCATGCCTTTGTTAAATGGTAATGGTGGCGGTCAGCCTGGCTTTGTCCAGGGCGGAGGCAGTAATCCAGGCAAACTTCCAGAAACAATCAACAGGGCCCAGGAGATAATTATAAAAAGACTTAAACAAAAGAGATGATAATATGAGTTCATTTCATTTAAAGATGATTGCTATTACAACGATGTTAATTGATCATATAGGAGCTATTATCTTTCCAGAGTTTATAATTTTTAGAGTAATAGGCCGGTTAGCATTTCCCTTATTTGCATTTTTAATAACTGAAGGCTATCGCCATACTTCAAACTTTAATAAATATTTGATCAGGCTTTCTGTTTTTGCATTACTCTCTCAATATCCATTCTGGCTGGCCTTTGGTTTTAATTTGCGGCTCAATATTTTCTTTACGCTGAGTTTTGGTCTACTAGCAATTTATTTAAGCGAAAAATATGAAAATATCCTGCCAGTCATTATATTTGCCTTATTTGCAGATATAATAAGTACTGATTATGGGGCTTTTGGAGTTCTCTTAATTTATTTCATTCATTATTTCAGAAATGATTATTATAAAATGATTGGTTTTATCAGTCTTCTCTATGCAGGTTTTTATCTTGTAGGGGGATTAATGGCAGATACCGGTGGAGTCTATTATTATATACAAATATTTGCCCTGATATCATTTATATTTGTTAAACTTTATAATGGCAGTCAGGGGCCAAAATTGAAATATTTCTTTTATCTATTTTATCCTGTTCATCTATTAATTTTAGGATTACTGTTTTAAATTTAGGAGAGATAGTTATTTTTAAAAGCATTAAATATATTAAAATGATAATATATTATTTAGAATTGTTAATAGAATTTAATAGAGCCAAAAACTATACAATTTTAAGAAATTTCGATTTAAATGAAGGGGAGGTCAGGTGAGAAGAATTAAAATACTTGTAGATGGAGATGGCTGTCCGGTAGTCAAAATCACTGAAGATATTGCAGAAAAATTTGGCTGTAAGTTAATTATTTTTACTAATTATGCCCATCAGGTGGATTCAGATTATGGCCAGGTTAAAAAGCTCGATATTGAATCACAATCTGTTGATATGGAAATCGTAAATAGAGTTGAAGCAGGGGATATAGTTATTACCCAGGATTACGGTCTGGCTGCTTTAGTTTTAGGCAAGGGAGCTGCTGTCATTAATAATTCGGGCAATAGATATACTGAGGAAAATATAGACCAGCTTTTAGCCAAACGACATTTTTATGCTAAAATGAGAAGAGCCAACCAGCGTCACCCAACTCATAGCAAAAGAACTTCAGAGGAAGATAATAATTTTAGGAAAAGTTTAATCAGGTTGTTAGAAAGGAGGTATTAACATTCTCAGAAAAAATAAATTTTCAATTTTAATATTTACGCTCTTATTTCTATTAATATTTAGTTTGACTGTATCAGCAGAGTTAAAAGTTCACTTTATCGATGTAGGTCAGGGAGATGCTATTTTACTGCAACATCAAGCAGGAGATACAGTCTTAATAGATGGTGGTGATAGATTTGTCAGCGTCGAGGATAAGCTAATTACATATTTAACTGAAGCTGGGGTTGATAGACTTGATGCGATTATTGCTACTCATCCCCATGCTGACCATATTGGAGGGCTTTCTGCTGTAATAGAAAATTTTCCTGTTGAAGTTATTTATGATAGTGGAAGAGTTCATACTTCAAAAACTTATGAAAATTATCTATTGATGATAGATGAGAGAGGTATTTCCTTTAAAACACCACGAAGAGGAGATACAATAGAGCTTGATAATTTAACTTTTGATATAATTCATCCTGTTGAGGATATTGAAGAGTATGACTTGAATGGGAGCTCTCTGGCGGCCCGGCTTGAATACGAACAGATTTCTTTTGTTTTTACCGGTGATATAGAAGAATCAGTTGAAAGAGAGATCCTAGAAACTGGCCTGGATCTAAATTCAACAATTCTTAAAGTAGCTCACCATGGCAGCAGTACTTCTACGACTGATCTATTTTTAGAGGCTGTCTCACCGGAGGTAGCTGTAATTTCAGTTGGTGAAGATAATAGATTTAATCATCCTGCTCCGGAAATTATAAGTAGGTTTCAGGAAAATAATATTAAGGTTTTCAGAACTGATTTAAATGGCAATATAGTAATTGAAACAGACGGAGAAGATTATACTATCAAAACAGCCATGTCATATCAGGAAGAAGCAGATAACGAAGAGACTTCTGAATCGAATGAAACTGAAGAAGTTGAGACTGATTCTGATTTAATTAATATTAATCAGGCCTCTAAATCAAAATTAGAAACACTCTGGGGTGTAGGTCCGGTTACAGCTGATAATATTATTGAATATAGAGAAGAAAATGATGGGTTTCAGTTTATTGAAGAGATTAAAGAAGTTGATGGCATTGATGAAAATAAGTTTAATAGATGGAGCAAGCAGATTACTATTTAATTCAGGAGTTGTTTACTATGAAAGTAACAGTTGATAGGATTGAAAATGGGATTGCTGTCTTATTAATTAGACCAGCAGAAGAATATAGTTGTGAAATCCCGGTTGATTATCTACCGTCAGAAACAGGTGAAGGTGATATTCTTTTAGTTGACTTTAAAAGAGAGATTAATGAGACTGAAGAAGCCAGAAAAAGAGTTAGAGGGCTCATAGAAAAATTGAAAAATAAATAAAAAAACCCCACTTGAGGGTGCAAGTGGGGCAAATGAAAATTACTGATGTTAATATTATAACATTTACTTTATAATTTAGCAAGAAGTTTGCTAAATTACAAAAAGATTAAATTTAAGACCATGCCAATAAAAAATGCTATTGATGGAGTTCCTATCCAGCCAAACAGGATTTTTTTAGCAATTTCAAAATCCATCATATTTGTGCCTTTAACCAGACCGATACCTAAGACTGCACCAACTATGGCCTGGGAAGATGAGACTGGTATTCCAATTCTGGCAAAGATATATAATGTTATTGAATGGGCTACAACTGTAATTAATGCTGTCAGTGGAGTTAGGGCAGTAATTCTTCTGCCGATAGTTTCCATAACTCCTCTGCTGAAAAAGATTCCAAGTCCAATGGCCATACCACCAATGATACCACCAATTTGCGGTTCAAACATACCAGCTTCAACAAAAACGCCTATAACATTGGCAACATTATTGGCTCCTAATGAATAGGCTCCATAAATTCCTGATAGGATTAGACCTACTTTTACAAATGTCTCAAAATATTTTAGGCTATTAATTTTTTGTTGAATAAATGAAGTGTACAACTTATATAATATATAAGAGATAAGTAAGGCTCCAATTGGAGTAAAAAACCAGGCAGAGACAATTGGTATAAGTGGAGTAAAATCAACAGTTCCTGTCAAGAAGTTGCCGCCAATTATTGCTCCGACTACAGCCTGTGAGGTAGAAACAGGTAATTCTAGCACCGTCATTAAAGATACAGTCAGGGCAGCAGCAAGAGAACTTAAAAAAGCAGTCAAAAGTGTCTGGTCGGCCAGTCTGCCAAGTGTCTCCATCCCTCCAGCTCCCTCCAGGCCAGAGCCGATGATGACAAATACTATACTTAAAATCACGGCAGTTTTAAATTTGACAGCCCTGGTAACTACAGCTGTTCCAAAAATATTGGCTGCGTCATTTGCGCCAAGAGTTCCTCCAAGATATATACCAGATAAAAGATACCACATAAAATGTCTCCTTTCTCAACTATTCTAACCCCGGCGTACAGAAATTATTATCTCTATTACATCTCCAACTTTTTCAATAATATCTGCCAGATCAGAAATGTTTTTGATTAGGTTACGATGAGAAAGTTTGCTGGCTGTATCTAATTCTTCATTTTGTCCAACATTTCTAATTAGTTCTTCTTCTATATCATCGAGCCTGGACTCAATCTCTTCAAGCTGATGAGCATAGACTAAAGCCTGGTCCATGTCTGTAAAAAGAAGGTTTAAGCCTTTAGTCAATTTACTATATTGTTCTAAAAGCAATTCTTCCATCTCTTTTCCTTTTTCTATATCAAGATATTCAAATTTTAATCCTAAAAAGATAATTTCATCTATGATATCTTCTGAAAAATCTGCTATATCATCAATAGATTCTATTAAATTTAACATATCACTTCTGGTATGGGGCATTAAACTGCCATTTAAAATACTGGTGATGATTTTTCGCCTTTTTTCATCAGCTTTACTCTCATATTCATGAACCATTTCAGTAAGTTCTTTAACTTTTTGGCTTTCTCCTTCTTTTAAATAAAGAAATAATGCTTCTAATGATTTTGTCATGCAGACTTCAACCATATCAGCAAAATCGTCAAAATCTGACTCAAGTTTATCAAATCCTCCAAATAATTTTGCCATATTTTTTTACCTCCAGTTATTTATGTTTTATATTAAAAATAAAAACCTTTTTGATACAGAAATCCCCTGCTGAATTCACTGCTCAAAAAGGGTGCTTTAAAACCCAGATCAAATTTCTTAATTTTTTAACAATTTACTTGCTAAAATTATACTATAAGAATTATTTATTTGTCAAGCTTAACTTGCTTTGATAATTAGAATAGTAGATGATATATTATATTAATAGAACTAAATTTTTATCAATTGGAGGCAAATATGAATTATCAAGAGATTGCAAAATCATATAATTTAGATGAAAATATAAGTAAAATTTTAGAACAGAGAGGTATTAATACAGAGGATAAGATAGTTGATTTTTTAAACCCCTCACTAGATAAACTCCAATCTTACAGTGATATTCCTAACATAGATAATGTTACTGGTTTGATGAAAGAACATATAGAAAATGGATCAATAGTTATTTTTTGTGACTTTGATTGTGATGGTCTGACATCAGCTGCTATCCTGTATAAAGCAATAAAGAGATATGATTCAAAAGCTAATATTAAGATATTAAATGGAGATAGATATCGGGACGAATATGGACTTTCAGATGAGTCTGTTGAAATAATAAAAAATGAGCTAAGACCTTCGCTTGTTATAACAGTTGACTGCGGAATCTCTAATCAGCTAGAGATAAAAGAATTGAAAAAGAATGATATTGAAGTAATAGTAATAGATCATCATAAAAATGATGATCCAGAGAGTTTAAAAATTCTTGGAAATAATTTTATAAATCTAAAAGTAGAAAATAAAAGTTATAATTTTAGAGAATTTTCTGGAGGAGGAATAACCTGGAGGGTTGCTCAGGCTTTATTAGGAGAAGCATTCACAGAAGTCCTTGACCTTGTAACTTTATCTACTGTGGCAGATGTTGTTCCTCTAGTAGGTGAAAATAGATATATAGTTGCAGCCGGGCTTGAATACTTTCATTCAGGCGAGATTAATCCTGGTCTGGAAAAACTAATCTCTTATTTATGTTCATCCAGTGAATCTATAACTGCATCTGATTTAGGCTATCTGATAGGTCCAGCTATTAATGCAACTGGAAGATTAGGATCCCCTGAACCTGTGCTTGATTTATTGTTATATGAAGAAAGAAAACCTGCTCAAAATTTAAATCAACTTGCTCATCAACTAATCTCAAATAATGAGAAACGGAAAGAATTGACAGATAGAATAATGGAAATAGTTGATAAGAAAATTAAGCCAGAGTTAAATGTTATTTTAGTTAAAGGTAAAATTTTAAGAGGCTTAGTCGGACTAATTGCCGGCAAGCTTTCCAGTAAATATAATAAAACAGCTATAGTTATTGATAGCCAGTCTTTAAAGGGAAGTGCTAGAAGTATAGAGCCATTTGATATTTATCAAAACTTGAAAAGATGTCAGCAGGAAGGTTTATTAGAAAAAACCGGAGGCCATAAGCTGGCCGCCGGTATAAAATTAAAAGCTGGAAATTTTAGAAGTTTTTTTGAAAGGATAAATCAACTTGCAGAGGGCATTGAATATCAAAAAGAGACTTATGATCTCAAACTTGATATAGATAAAATAAATCCAAGTTTTATTGATGATCTCTATAAGCTTGCTCCTTTTGGTTACAAGAACAGACATCCCATTTTTTTATCAGAGAATGTTAGAATAGATAATCCGAATCTTATTAAAGACAGTCATCTAAAATTTTATTCTAATGACATTGAAAGCATAGCCTTCCATCTGGCCGATAAATTTGAACGAATTACTCCAGGTTCTGCCGATCTACTTTACCAGCCAGAATGGACTACTTTTAGAGGCAAAACCTATATGAACTTAATAGTTAAAGATATATTATAAAATTAATTAAATAAAAGTTCCGTTGCTCTCCTGGCCATTTCCAGTGGGATATTGGCAGGTATGATATCAAAAACTATTGTGGATATAGCTAAAACAAAGATCGGCACTAGCATTCTCCAGGATGTTTCATCTCTATAATCTTTAATTTTATCACTAACACTTTCTTTAAAGAATGCTGAGATTATAATAGGTGAATAATAAACTAAGTTTAAAAGACTACTTGTTAATAAGAGAATTATATAATAGGGCTGTCCAGACCTAATAGCCCCTAAAGATAATTCCCACTTAGTTATAAAACCTGTTAGAGGCGGTAAACCAATCATGGCTAGAGCTGCCAGGGTAAATGATAACATTGTAATCGGCATCATTTTTCCAAGGCCACCCATTTTTCTAATATCTCTTTCTCCTGTTTTATGTATTATAGCTCCTGCTGCCAGGAAGAGACAGGACTTCATAACTGCATGAGCAGTGAGATGGAAAACATCTCCAAGAAGACCATTATAATTTAAGAGAGCCATACCTAACATGATATATCCAATTTGTCCGATGCTAGAATAAGCTAAACGCCTTTTAATATCAAATTCAAAGACAGCTCCTAAAGATCCTAAGATAATTGTGATTCCTGCAATAATTAATAAGTAAATATGCCAGTTTTGTTCTCTTATCATATTAATGTCGTACATGTTATACATAATTCTCATCATTCCAAAAGCACCTGTCTTTATCATAATACCTGATAAAATGGCACTTGCAGGTGATGGTGCTGTTGGATGGGCAATTGGTAACCAGATATGAAAGGGAAATATCCCGGCTTTTATGCCAAAACTCAAAATGCTTATAAAAAAAGCAAAACCAAGTATTGGAGATGCTTCAGTAATATAGGCTACATCAGCAAAAGTTAAAGTGCCAGAATGAGTATAAATTATAACTAAAGCTGAAAGAATACCAAGTCCTCCGATAAGACTTAAGAAAATATAACGATTAGCAGCTTTAATAGCTTTTATAGTTTCATCATGTGCAACAAGTGCATATGAAAATACAGTTAAAGCTTCAAAAAATAAGAACATAGTTAATAAGTCGCCGGCCAGAAAGAATGCCATTGCTCCTGAAAAATTTAATAAAGTAAAAAAATGGAATCTAGTTCTTTCTCTATCCATTTGCATGTAATCAACAGAATATAACATTATTAAAGACCAGATAAAAGCTACTATAAATATCATATAATATGATAAAGCATCTAGTTTAAAAGAAATTCCAAGCATTAATAAATTGGGAAAGGATATTTCGAAAGTTTCTCCTGCATTAATTACATAAGGATAAAATCCAGCTAAAAAAACAAAAGTTATTAATGTTGAAACAAAAATAATAAAATCATTAATTCGATCAGTCATTTCAATCTTAACAGGCATAAAACTTTTGGTTAATACTATTAGTAAAGCACCAATAAGCGGAAAAATTATAGGTAATAGAATAATATAATCATTCATTTTTAAATTTTGCTTCCCTCCATATAAATATATCAAATTTTAATAAATATATTAGTTTTTTTGTTTTCTCCACATTTAATATTACTCTTCTTATATTGAAATGTCAAGTTGAACAATCTCTGAATCTTTATAGATTATCATTTAATTTAATTCATTTAGCCTATTGTTATTTTTAATTAATCATAATATAATTAACACAAATAAAATATAACCTAAGAAAAAGGCACACCTGTTGAAAGGCAGGTTCGCAAAGCTAGAAACCCATATTCAGGGTGGTTCGGCTACCGGAGGGATTTTAATTATTTAACTACTCTTCGGAGTAGTTTTTTTTATTTTTATTTGACTTTCATTAAGGAGTGATAAAATGAAATTTTTAAAAAGGTCAGCTTTAATAGTCATGATTTTGATAATACCTTTTATAATGACATCCTGTTCTTCTTCTCAGGATGCT
>JBNJEB010000054.1:0-9696 GCA_051745425.1 Bacillota bacterium | reverse complement strand
CTGGCTTAGGATGGCAAGAAATAATAGATGGTTTATCTAAATTTACTGGTGTCAAAAGAAGGTTTGAATATAAAGGGGAAGTTAATGGCCTGAAGATTATTGATGATTATGCTCATCATCCTAGTGAGATAGAAACAGTAATAAAATCAGCTAAAAATATAGAATCAAATAATATAAGATTTATTTTTCAACCCCATAGATACACCAGAACTAGAGATTTATGGCCTGATTTTGTAGATATACTGAATGATAAAGATATATATTTTTATATAGTTGATATATATAGTGCAAATCAAACAGAAATTAAAAACATAAATTCAAAAAAATTAGTTGAGGAGATAAAATTAAATTATCCTGAAACTAAAATTAAATATACTGGCTCCATAACTGAAACGACTAAAAAATTAGTTGAAATTATAAAAGAAGATGACTTAGTCCTGACTGTTGGTGCCGGAGATGTTTATAAAATTGGAGATGATATTCTAAAAATTTTGAGATGTGAGGATAATGTTTAAATATCTGGCAATAGTAATTGTGTTAGCATTAAGTTTAGGTATCTTTTTTAGTTCACCTTTTTTTGAAGTTGATGAGGTAATAATCAGGGGTTATGATCAAAATGATTTTAATTTAGAAGATGATATTCTTGGAGAGAATATATTTATAGTTGATCTTGAAACTACTCAAGAAACCTTAAAAAGTGATCCATATATTGAAAGCGTTGATTCATCTAAAAGTTTTCCAGATAAAATAGTATTTCAGGTTAACTATAACAGGCCAGTTGCAGCTGTCATTAACAATGATGATTATATAGTATTTAATAAATTCAATAAAATTATTGCTGAAAATATTAATGAAAACAGTCATGATCTCCCTGTCTTTAAGAATACACCTTATTATTTTTCCAAAGATAAGATTGTGCTTCCTTATAGGCAAAATAAACTTTTAAATAAACTTGAAATATTACCTGTTGAAATAAGAAAAGAAATTGAGGAAGTACATTTTGATCCTGTTGGTGTATCTTTATCTATGAAAGGAGGGTATAATATAAGAATTGGTTCGTCTGATAATTTAGAGGATAAATTCATTATTCTTGTATCTGCCTGGAATGAAAAAATGTTAGAAGATGATGAAATAGAATATGTAGATATAACTGCCCCAGAAAGGCCGGTAATAAAAAAATAGCACTTAAAGATTGAATTATAAAAAAGGATTTTCACTTATCAATGTTGAATTGTATTATGAAGGAGAAAGGAGGTTGATGATTTGTCACAGTCTAAAATAATTGCAGGTTTAGATGTAGGTACTAAAAAAATCTGTGCTCTAATCGCTGAAGTCAATCAAGAAGATAAAATTGAAATTATAGGCCTGGGTATTTCACCATCGGATGGCCTAAGGAAAGGTATAGTAGTTGATATTGATAAGGCTGCTAACTCTATTTCTGATGCTGTTGATAAGGCAGAAAGAATGGCAGGTATTGAAGTTGGCTCGGTTTATGTTGGTATAGCAGGGTCTCATATTAACTCTGTTAATAGCCATGGTGTAGTTGCAGTCACCGGGAGCAATAAGGAAGTTAAGGAATCAGATATTGAAAGAGTAATGGAGGCGGCCAGAGTTATTCCTCTTTCCCAGGAAGAAAAAATAATTCATGTTATTCCTAGAGAATTTATAATTGATGGTACTAAAGGAATTAAACAGCCACAGGGAATGTCCGGTGTCAGGTTAGAGGTTGAAACACATATTGTCAAAGGCTCAACAACATCTATTAATAATTTAGTAAAGAGTGTTGAGAA
The DNA here is from genome assembly GCA_051745425.1 of Bacillota bacterium. Taxonomy (GTDB): domain Bacteria; phylum Bacillota; class Halanaerobiia; order Halanaerobiales; family Halarsenatibacteraceae; genus Halonatronomonas. The sequence continues at coordinate 7,906 of JBNJEB010000054.1, read as the reverse complement.
AGCCGGATTAGAAGTTAATGAGTTAGTTTTAGATCAACTCGCGTCCAGTTATTCGGTGCTTTCTAAAGATGAAAAAGAATTAGGAGTAGCTCTTGTAGATATAGGTGGAGGAACTACAGACTTTATAGTTTTTCATGAAGGTAACATTAAATATACCTCAGTTCTTCCTGTTGGAGGAAATCATGTTAGCAATGATATTGCTGTTGGATTAAGGACGCCGATTTCTGAAGCTGAAAAGATTAAAATATTGCATGGTATAGCAAGTTGTGATGATGTAAATGATAACGAAAAGATAGAAGTTTTAAAAGCAAGTGGAAATGAAAAACAGAAAGTTCCCAAGCATTATCTCTGTCAGGTTATAGAACCTAGAATGGAAGAGATGTTTTCGATGGTAGATAGAGAAATTAATAAGACTGGAACAAAAGATATGACTCCTGCAGGGTTAGTTATAACAGGCGGGGCATCTTTATTAGATGGAAGTTGTAGTTTAGCTTCACAAATAACTGGATTACCAGTTAGGTTAGGTGAGCCAGATTACATAAGTGGGTTCTCAGATGTTGTTGATAACCCTGTCTATATTAATAAAGATGGAAGAATTCCTACTCCAGTTTTTTCTACAGGGGTTGGCTTAATTTTGTATGCATTGGATAATGGAAAAACAAGTAATATTAATAGTAAAAAGAATAATAGAAGAAATAGCAAAGAAATAGTTAATTCTTTCTTTAGTAAATTAAAGACTTTTTTTGATGATTTCTTTTAAACGGTTCATAAATTGAAAGGAGGTTAGTTTTGTGTTTGATATAGGAACAGAAATGGAAAAGTTTGCAAATATAAAAGTTGTAGGTGTTGGTGGCGGAGGTAATAATGCTGTAAATAGGATGATTGAAGATGGCTTAGAAGGTGTTGAATTTATTGCTATTAATACTGACGCTCAGGTGTTAATGTCTTCTAGTGCAGGTGTTACAATTAGAATTGGTGAAAAAATAACCCGGGGCTTAGGAGCCGGTGCAAATCCTGAGGTTGGAAGAGAAGCAGCAGAAGAGAGTAAAGAAGAGATTGAAGATGCTGTTTCAGGTTCAGATATGGTCTTTATTACAGCAGGTATGGGCGGTGGCACAGGAACAGGAGCTGCTCCAGTTGTTGCCCAGGCGGCAAAAAACCAGGGTGCATTAACAGTCGGGGTTGTTACTAAGCCTTTTTCTGTTGAAGGTACAAAAAGAATGAAAAATGCAGAAGAAGGAATTAAAGAATTAGAGGATAATGTTGATACATTGATTATAATACCTAATGACAGGCTTCTAGAAGTTGCTGAGAAAAAGACAAGTTTAGTTGATGCCTTTAAGATTGCTGATGATGTCTTAAGACAGGGAGTTCAAGGGATTTCAGATCTTATCACTATAACTGGTATTATTAACCTTGATTTTGGTGATGTTAAAACTATTATGACTGATGCCGGTTCAGCATTGATGGGGATTGGTGTGGCAAGAGGCGAGAATAGAGCAGAAGAAGCTGCTCGTCATGCTATAGATTCTCCTTTATTAGAAGCTTCAGTTGATGGTGCTCAGGGTGTTTTAATTAATATAACCGGAGGCAATAATCTTGGAATTCATGAAGCTTATGAAGCCGCCAAAATTGTTAAAGAGGTATCAGACCCTGATGCTAATATAATCTTAGGGGCAGTTATTGACCAGGATTTAGATGAAGATGTAATGGTTACTGTTATAGCAACTGGTTTTAATCGAGCAAAATCTACTGGAAAAGAATCTCAAAGCAATCAACAGTCTGACTTCAAAAATAGTGAAATTGATTTAGAACCTGTAGGTGGAGAAGACGAGCTTGATATTCCAGCTTTTTTAAGAAAAAATAGTTAATAAATTCTTTGAGGTGGTTTAATGAAATGTCCATTTTGTTCAAATTTAAATAGTAGGGTAATTGATTCAAGAACAACTGAAAATAATACCACTATTAGGCGAAGAAGAGAATGCCTGGATTGTAATGAGCGTTTTACCACCTATGAAAGATATGAAAAGTTACCATTAATGGTAAGAAAAAAGGATGGAACTAGAGAGATATTTGCAGAAGATAAAATTCTTGCTGGTTTATATAAAGCCTGCGAAAAAAGATCTATTACCCCTGAAAGTTTAAACCAGTTAGTTTCTGAAGTTAAACAGGAATTGCAAAACAAGATGGATGAAGAAGTTACCAGTGATGAAATTGGAAAGTTAGTCATGAAAAAATTAAAAGATTTAGATCAAGTAGCTTATGTCCGTTTTGCTTCTGTGTATAGACAATTTAAGGATGTTGAAACTTTCAAAAAAGAATTGGATCGATTATTAGAGGATGAGTAAATGGAGAGTGAAGCACTATATTTAAGCTAAAAAAATTGGATAATTTAAACTATCTTGAGATGATAATTAAAAATTATAGGCTTTTGTTTTCATTAAAAGGTTCAAATAATAAATCAATTATTGAGTCTATAAACAAAAATGCAAAAACAGTCATTAAAACCAATCAAATTCATAGTAGTATTATATTTCACTGGCAGAATAATAAAACAATCTTAAGTGATTTAACTGTAAAAGCAGATGGTGTTATCTCAACAGATACAGATATTATAATTAGAACAGTTCATGCAGATTGTCTGCCAATTTATTTTGTAGATGTAAAAGAAGATGTATTTGCTCTTATTCATTCTGGCTGGAAAGGGACTTTAAAAAGAATAGCCAGCAAAACATTAAAAGAAATGATTGGGTATTATAACCTTAATCCTTCTAATATAAATGTTGTAATAGGACCAGGTATTGATCAAAATAATTATCAGGTAGGCAGTGAAATATTCATGAGGTTTAAGAGTAACTGGAATATTAGCTTGGACTTTTTTGAGACTGAAAAAACCAGTAATAAATATAAGCTGGACTTAAAGGAAGCTAATAGAAAATTATTGATTAATGCAGGTTTGCCAGCAGAAAATATTTATATAAGTAATCTATCTACATTTAAATCAGAGAATCTTTTTGAATCATATCGTCGTGATGGAGAAGATGCCGGGAGAATGTCTGCTTATATTTATAAAGTCAGGAGTAATACCTAATGAAACTGGGCAGGAAAAAGTGGTTGATTTTAATAATCATGATGTTTATTATAGGATTTATGTATTCTTATTATAAACATCAGCCAAGAATTGAAACTGTTTTGTACGGAGAGGTCATTGATAGCATTGAATCAGAAGCTTTAATTATAAGAGATGAAGTAGTTGTTTTTAGTGATAAATATGGTAAGGTTGATCTGGCTTATAAAGAGGGTGAAAGAGCTTCATACGGTCAGGAAGTCATTAAGATTAATAACTCTAGTAATTCGGAAGTTTATTATGCAGTCCGCTCTGGTTTAATTAGTTATGGTTTTGATGGTTTAGAAGATGAATTTGATTTTGCAAATCTTGATGAATATAAGGTAGATGATTTTCAAAATTTACAGGCTGATTATGATCATTTAGTTGATGGAAAAGAAGTTGATGAGGCTGAACCTATTTATAGAATAGTTAATAATCAAAAAGTTTACTTTATATTTATTTTAAATTCTGCAAAGGCGAATAAATTTAGTACTGGAGAAACAGTTTTTTTAGAAGAGATTAGTGCAAACACCGGTTTAATTAAAGCTCAGGTGATTGATAAAATTACAAATTCAGATGAAACTGTTCTATTTATTGAAGTAAATGAGTTTAAAGATGAATGGTTAAATAGAAGATTTATTAATTTTGAATTAATCAGTAATATTTATCGAGGTTTAGTTGTGCCAGGAGATTCGATTTTTAATACAGAGCAAGGTCGCGGTGTTCTTGTAGAAAATAGTCGAGGTATTATTGAATTTAGGTCATTGGACATTGTTGGTGGAAATTCTAAAGAGGTAGTTGTCGAAGGACTTAATTTAGGTGATAAGGTTATTATAAACCCGGAAGTCTTGAATTATGGTAGAGGTGATTAAAAAATGTCTATTCTTGATAATAAAAAGACTGAAAATGATATAATAAATAATTATAAAAAAGTTAAAAATAATATAAAAAATGCTGCTCAAAAATCAGGGAGAGATTTAAAAGACATAAAAATAATTCCTGTAAGTAAAAATCAGAGTTTGAATAAAATTAATAAATTAAAAAAACATGGAATATTAAATTTTGGTGAAAGTCGAGTCCAGGAGTTGCTGGATAAAGAAGAAGAAAATCCAGGATTATTTAACTGGCATTTTATTGGACATTTACAGAGAAATAAAGTTAAATATCTAGCAAGATTAGATAACTGCAAATTAATTCATTCTCTTGATAGTTTGAGGCTGGCAAGAGAAATAAATAAAAGGGCAAAAAAAAATAATAGAATCATTCAAGTTTTGGTTCAAATTAATATTGCTGGTGATGATAACAAATTTGGATTTTCAAAAAGTAACTTTTTAGATGTAATTTCAGACTTGTGGGATTTTAATAATTTAGATATTAGAGGCTTAATGACTATTCTCCCCCATTTTGAAGATCCAGAAAAAACAAGACCTTATTTTAGAGAATTAAAAGAATTGAAAAAAGAAATTAACTCGATGGGGTATGATCTGACTGAACTTTCAATGGGGATGACCAATGATTATGAAATTGCTGTTGAAGAAGGAGCCACCTATGTTAGGATTGGAAGGGAAATCTTTGGAGAAAGAGAGTATGACTAATACTAATAAAGCGGGTGATAAAAATGGCAGAAGAAAGTATCTGGAAAAGATTACTAGGTTTTTTTGGATTTGCTGAAGAAACTTTAGATGATTTTGACGATGATTTGGATAATAATAATGATAAGAAATTAAGTAAGGAAAAATCAAAAGACAATAAGGTAATAAAGTTAAGCAGGACAAAAGACATGCAAATGATAGTGCATAATCCTGAATCATTCGATGATGTAAGAGAAATTGTCGATGATTTAAAAGATTCCAAAGCAGTAATTTTAAATTTAGAAGAGAGAGATAGAGTTTTAGCTAGAAGATTCATTGATTTCTTGAGTGGGTCTGTTTATGCTATTAACGGAAATACTCAAAAGATTGGTACCGGGGTTTTTATTTTTACACCACCAGGAATTGATGTAGATGCTAGAGCAATAGAAAATGCTATTAAAAATGAATTTGTTTCTGATTAAAAGGATGGAGGTATTGTATTTTGCTAATTATTAGGACAGTAGATGCATTCTTTAATATTTTATATTTTTTAATATTAATCAGGGTATTATTATCCTGGTTTGGTAAAGGAATTCAGTATAATTCTAGTTTTAGAGGTGCAATAAATTTTATTTATGGAGTTACTGAACCTATTTTAAGACCAATAAGACAGGTTTTACCTACAAGTAATATGGGAATTGATTTTTCTCCAATAATTGCTTTCTTTCTATTAAGAATTGCAAGAACCATTGTTATTAATTTATTTTATTCTTTAATTTAGTAAAAAGGAGCAATAAAAATGGAGTATAATGATAACATTTTATCTTTTCTTAAAGATGAAGACGATAGAGCTTTAGGAGAACGAATTTTAGATAAAGTAGAGTTAGTTAAAGAACGAAAAAATAAAGAAGTCACTAAATTTTTGAATCCTTATCAAATTAAAATTACTAAAAAGATATTAGAGCAAATTACAGATATTAATTATAAATTTGATGGCGGTTATAATAAAGCAGAGAGAAAACGGGTGTTAATTTTCCCGGATTATTTATTCCCTGATCATCAGATAGTCCCATTATCTTTTTATAAAATTGAAGGAAATTTTGATTTTGTAAATATATCTCATAGAGATTTTTTAGGAGCATTATTAGGTTTAGGAGTTAAAAGAGATTATATTGGCGATATAATCTTGTTAGAAAGTTCAGCTCAAGTTATTATTGGTTCAGAAATAAAAGATGAAATTGAACTTAATTTAAATAATGTAAATGAAGTTCCAGTAAATATAAGAGAAATTGATAGGCAAGAGATAAAATTTAAGCCAGAGCATAGAAAAGAGATACTTGCTACAGTTGCTTCTATGAGACTGGATGCTATAGTTAGTGCTGGATTTGGAGAATCTCGCAGCAGAAGTTCTCAATATATTACCTCTGGTAAGATTAAATTGAATTGGAAAGAAATTAATAATGTTTCTGCTGAAGTAGAAATTGGAGATATGATTTCTTTTAAAGGTAGAGGAAGATTATATGTGGCTGATAATAGAGGTAAATCTAATCGAGATCGAATTAAATTAAAGTTGGAAAGAATAACTTAAATAGGAGGTTGAATACATGAAATTTTCTCCTTTGGATATTTATAATAAGGAATTTAAAAAATCAGCATTTGGTTATAACTCAAATGAAGTTGATGAGTTTTTAGATGAAGTAGGTCTGGCATATGAAAGGCTATTAAAAGATTATAGTTCACTTGAAGATGAAAAAGAGCGCCTTGAAGAAAAATTAGAAAGTTATAAGAGTATTCAAGATAAACTGGAAGGAACACTAGAGAGTGTTCAGGAGACAGTAAGGGATCAAACCAGACATGCTCAGAAGGAAGCTCAAAACATAATTAGAGAAGCAGAATTAGAAGCTGAAAAGATTAAACAAAAAGCAAGAGATGAGGTTCAGTCAGAAATAAATAAATTAGAAAATTTAAAGGAAAAAAGAGAGTTATTTAAAATTAGATTTAGGTCGCTATTAGAAAATTATATGGAAATTATTGAAGAAGAAAAATTTAATAGAAGAATTGAAATAGAAAAAGAAGAATTAGGTGACAAAAAAAATAAAAATCGAGATAACAGAACAAAGCTTGAAAACGAAAATTATGATTCTAATAAATCAATATCTGAATATAATGATGATGAAAAAGCTATTAAAGAAACAGAGGATAATCAGGAAAAAAATCAAGAAGATTTTGTAGAAGAAAGAAATGAAGAGTTAGATGAAACCAGGCTGAATAATTAAATATGAATAAGGTGAAATTAAAGAGTTTATTAAAAAATATTTTGGCTAATAAGGTCAATAATTATAAAAAAGGTAAAGTTGCAAGCTATATACCAGCATTGAAAGAAGTGAGGCCTGATCTGGCAGCTATAGTTATGTTTGATATGACTGGGAATTCTTATAAATTAGGTGATTGGAATCACCTTTTTACTATTCAAAGCATTTCTAAGCCGATTGTTCTTGCTTTAGCTATAATGGATTTAGGTGAAGAGGCTGTTTTTAAAAGGGTGGGAGTTGAGCCAACTGGGGAAGAGTTTAATTCAATTAATAAACTGGTTGGTCATCCTAGACCGTTTAATCCTATGATAAATGCTGGTGCTATTTCAGTTACTTCTTTAATAAAAGAATCCAGACCAGATAGCAGTTATAATTTGTTGCTTGATTTTTTCAGAAAAGTTACAGGTAATAGGAATATATATCTTAATGAAGAAGTTTATAAATCTGAAAAATTGACTGCAGATAGAAACCGATCTTTGGCATATTTTTTAAAAGATAACAGAATCATAAGTGGTGATGTTGAAGAATCTTTAGACTTATATTTTAAACAATGTTCGCTAAATGTTAATACCAGAGATATTGCCAGAGCTTCTTCAGTATTTGCTAATAAGGGATATGATCCAATTACTGGAGAAAAAATAATACCTGAGAAAGTGGCATCTCTTGTTAGATCGCTAATGTTAACCTGTGGCATGTATGATAGATCAGGAAGCTTTGCTATAGAGGTAGGTATTCCTGCTAAAAGTGGTGTATCTGGTGGTATTATAGCTCCAGTTAAAGGTAGATATGGAATAGCTGTTTTTGGTCCTTCACTAGATAATTCAGGTAATAGTGTAGTTGGAATGAGTATATTAAGAGAGCTTTCAAAAGAATTAAATTTACATATGTTATAGATATTAAGGTGATAATAATGA
>JBNJEB010000053.1:0-9882 GCA_051745425.1 Bacillota bacterium | reverse complement strand
GAACCTAAAACTTTTGCTCCAGTCCCGATCACAACATTATCGCCAATAGTTGGATGGCGCTTGCCCTTCTCATGACCGGTACCTCCTAGAGTAACCCCCTGGTAAAGGGTCACATTCTCACCAATTTCAGTAGTCTCGCCAATAACTATCCCCATTCCATGGTCAATAAAGAAACCACCTGCAATCTTAGCACCTGGATGAATCTCAACCCCGGTAAAAAATCTGGTTATCTGAGAAATAACCCTGGGAATAGTTCTCAGACCTAATCTATATAATTGCTGGGCAAAGCGATGAACTATAATCGCATGAAACCCTGAATATGCTAGTAATGCTTCAATGACATTATTAACTGCGGGATCTCGGGAAAAGATCGCTTTAAAATCGGCTTTAATTTTTGCAAACATTTTAAGAAACCTCCCTATTTAAAAAGTATACTTAATTACTTGGTTTTATTATTATATCAGGATTATCTGATTATAGCAAGTAATAAACTTACTAATTCAAGTAAAATCCTGCTATTCTTTTTTCAGTATTATAAATTTAGATCTATTTAAATCATAGATCCAATAACTTAACTTGCCAAATAAAAAAATCCCCACTGGAATCAAGCTGCCAGTCGAGATAATTAACTCCTATTAAATTCTTCCAATACCTGCTTAATCTGATATTGTTATCCTGCGGGAATGCTCCGGGATTTCTCCGGGTTTGCTCCGGCTTTTCTCCGGCAATCCTTCGGGATTTATTCGGGAATGCTTTGAGGTTTCTCCGAAATTACTTCAGATTATCTCAGGCCTCCAGAGTCAATTACAGCAAAATTACAAGTAATTTATTACTTCTTAATTATAGCAAAAGATATAACTAAAAGTAAATAGGCAGGTAGTGCAGGGAAAGATTTCCTGACAGCAAAAAATGCTGCCAGGAATATATTTTTTAATTATTTAAAAAATCCAGGTTTTTCTCTATCTCCAGCCCTGTTTCAGTGACAGCCAGACCTCCTTCAGAAGTTTCTTTAAGAGATAACGGCAGCTGCTCACCAATATCTTTCATTGCCAGAATAACATCATCGGCCGGTATCTTACTTTCAATCCCGGCCAGGGCCATGGTTGCTGCAGTAATGGCATGACTTGCAGCAAATCCATTCCTCTTAACGCAGGGCACTTCAACTAAACCTGCCACCGGGTCACAGACCAGGCCCAGCAGATTCTTTAAAGCAAGGGAAAACCCGTGGCCAATCATCTCTTTACTGCCATTGCCAAGATAGACTGCAGCTCCAGCCGCCATCCCGGCACCAACACCACATTCAGCCTGACAGCCCCCAGCTGCTCCTGCCAGAGTTGCCTTTCTAGCAACAACTCTTCCCAGGGCAGCGGCAACAAATAAACTTTCAATAAGTTTATCATCAGAGATATTATTCTCCTCGGCAATCGCAAAGATAACCGCCGGCACAATCCCACTTGCCCCTGCAGTCGGGCTGGCAACAACCCTTCCCATACAGGCATTAACCCCGGCAACAGCAAGCGCATTAACGGCAGCCTTTTGGTGGATACCTGTGGCCCAGGAAGCTTGAAAACCCTCTAATTTAGCGGCTTCACCACCAACTAAACCGCTTGGTGATTTTATATCCTCAGCTCTGCCATCTTCAATGGCCTTTCTCATAACTTCTAAATTTTCCTGCATCTTATTTTTTATTTCAGATTCAGTTTTATCAGCTATAAAAGCCTCCACTTTTATAATTGCTTCAACCAGACCACCTTCAAATTCATCTGCCAGTTGAAATAATTCTTTAACTGAACGATACTCTAAATCCATCTGCTTTCCCCCATTTTATAACGCCGGTATATATCTAACTTTTTCAATATTATTGGTATTTTTCAAGTGATTAAGTGTATATTTAGAAACTTCCTGATCCAGTTCTATAATTGCTGATGCGGCTGTACCTTTAATCTTGCGAAAATCCTGCATAAAGGCAATATTAAGGTTATAACTCCCTAATATTGATGTTATCAAGCCAACCATCCCTGGCTTGTCCTCATGAATAAGCCAGATAGTCGGCAAGGATCCAGTTATATTAACCCTATAATCTTCAATTCTAGTAACTTTTACATTACCACCACCAATTGACGAACCAATAACTGTCAATTGATTCCTTGCATTTTTCATAGTAATCTTAACACTATTAGGATGAGAATCAGGCAACTTAACATTATAAAAACTGATCTTTACTCCATTATCCTCAGCCAGTTTTAACGACTCTCTAATTCTAACATCATCAGGCTTAAAGCCAAGCAATCCCCCAACTAAAGCCTTATCTGTTCCATGTCCTTTTCCGGTACTGGCAAATGACCCATGGAGACCAATTTCAGCTTCTTTAATCTTTTCATCAAAGATTAACCTGGCAAGCCTTCCCAGCTTTGCTGCCCCGGCTGTATGTGAACTGGAAGGGCCGATTATTACCGGCCCCATTATATCAAAAAGACTGGACATTAACTGCTCACCTCTTAATCATCATTTTCAAGTTCTTCTTCCATTCTTTCTATCTCTTCCTCACGATGAGATACCTCTTCTAATTCTTCTTCTGTTAATTCTGGCAGAAACTTCTCTGGTTCTGGCCAGTTATTGTTTTCAAGATAATTCAACATCAGATCTCTGGCCACATCAAGCTGGTTATCGGCATCCGGGTCTTCTTCATCAGCAATATAAGGATAATCATAATCCGGTTCGATACCTATTTCATCAATCAGATTTTCTCCTGAAGTATAATATCTGGCAGTGGTCAGCCTTAAAGCAGAACCATCTTCAAGTGGGAAAACACTCTGAACTGTTCCTTTCCCAAATGTCTTGGTGCCAAAGAGTTCACCTTTATCCTGATCTTTAACAAAGCCAGCAACTATCTCTGAACCACTGGCACTTCCACGATTAATTAATACTATTAATGGCAGCTCAGTTGTCGTAAATTCTGGATTTACTTCATAAGTCTGATCTTCACCTTCCCGCTGTTTTACAGATAAAACTGTTCCGCTATCAGCAAAAAGACTACTTACATTAACTGCCTCATCCAGAATACCTCCAGGATTATTTCTTAGATCAAGAATTAAAGCCTCAACATCTTCATCTTCAAGTTCCTTTAAGGCCTCTTCTGTCTTTTCACCTGTTTCCTGAATAAACTGACTGACTGAGAGATATCCAATTCTATCATCATAAACTTCAGTCTCTACAATTGGTACCTCTATGATATCCCTGGTTATTTCAACCTTAATCAACTCATCTTCACCTTCACGGTCAATCGAGAGGGTAACATCTGTCCCAGGTTCACCCTTCATCAGATCAACTGCTTTCTCCTGAGACATTTCTGCTGTCTCTTTTCCATCAATCTCGGCAATAACATCACCGGCCATCAGGCCAGCTCTTTCACCTGGTGTATTAGAAATAGGAGATACAATAGTCAAACGATCATCCCTAATAGTTATCTGAATTCCTATGCCTCCAAACTCACCTTCGAAATCTTCCTGCATATCATCATATTCATCAGAGGACATATAATTAGAATAAGAGTCTATCTCAGAAATCATTCCATCAATAGCACCATTTATTAATTGATCCAGAGAGATATCTTCAACATAATAATTATTAATTATCATCAGGATATTCTGGAAATTCTGAATCGTCCCGTGTTCACTCATTGAATCATTATTAGCATAACTAACACCAGCAGTTATCATTACAATAATGATCAGGGTAACTGCTATCTTCTTCATCCTACTTTTAAACATATAATACCACCTATCCTTTAATTTTTAATTGCATCCATTAGCAAAATTAAAACAAAATGAGGTAAAACCATAATTCTCTTCCAGCGTGATGGTTCCTGTATAAGCCTATATAGCCATTCTAAATATATTTTTTGAACCCAGACCGGGGCTCTTGCTTTCGAACCTGAAATCACATCAAAACTTCCGCCAACTGTCAAAGCTACTTTAAAGTTCAGCTTATCCCTATTCTCTGATATAAAATATTCCTGTCTTGGGGCTCCCATTCCTACAAGTAAGATATCCGGTTGCTGTTGATTAATATCTGTAATAACTTCTGCCTCTAATTCATCATCTAAATAGCCATGATGGCAGCCACAAATATCAATTTCCGGATGACCCTTTATGATATTATCTTTAGCTTGATCAATAATCCCAGGTTCCCCACCTAAAAGATAAACTGAGTAATTTTTTTTGCTGGCCAGCTCAATCAGCGCTTCCATCAGATCAAAGCCGGCAACTCTCTCTTCAAAAACTACTGTCTCAGCAAGCAGCTTAGACGCCAGCAGAATCCCGCTACCATCAGGACTGCTAAGCCAGGCAGAATTGATAATTTTATTTAGTCTCGAATTTTTTCTGGCCTGCATTACAATCTCGGCATTAGGAGTTACAACATACCTGGAATCATAGCCAGTTTTAGATAATTCCTGATCAATCTCACTTATAAAACCTGCCTGATCAAGAATATTAAATTTAACCCCTAAAATCTCTTGAGTCTCCATCAATTAAACTCCTCTTTATACAGCAAAAATTTTAGTTAAAATTTCTTCCAGTTCGGCACGTTTTTCATTAGAAAATTTATTTAATTTTCTTCTTTCTTGATTTTGATTCTCAAGATTATACCTTAAGCTTTCATATATCCTGTCCGGTTTAATAAATTCCGTCCTGCCAGCTAGCTTTTTATCCAATTCAGCCAAATAACTGTCTATTTTAGGATCATAACTAATACCGGCAAAGGGAGTCCCGGTAATTGTTGCATAGATCAAAGAATGAAGCCTGACTCCTAAAAGAATATCTATCTCATCATAATAATCAAGCATGCTGGCAGGATGTGACCTGGCAGCCAATAGTTTAATCTTATCAGTTTTTAAGAGTTGAGACAAGCTTTTAGAAATCTCCTCATCTTCGCCTTTATGAAAGGGAATTAAATGTATCATTAAATCTGGATAAGCCTCTATTAACTGATTAACCCCTTCAGATAGGGGTTGAATATATGAGTTATCGCCCCAGGGCCTAACTGAAATCCCTAAAATATGCTCCTCAGCCCTCCTGTTTCTGCCAGTTCCTGCTGAATCATTCAGTAAAAAAACAGGATCAACTAATTTTATTATATCATCTCCAGGCAGTCCAATCTCTTCAAGCAATTCTTTTGAATTTATATCCCTGACTGAGATCAGATCTGCTTTTCCCAGGGTCTTTAAAGTAGCAAGTCTAACAGGCCTGCTATTTAAAGGCCCAACCCCCTGACAAAAAAAGATAGTCTTTTTCGATAAGACTCCAGCCAGCTGAATCATTGCTAAATAATAAAAGGGGGATTTAAAACTGGTTACATCCTGAATCAGGCTGCCCCCTCCAGAGATAAATAAATCTGCACCTTTAAGGGCTGAGACTATTTCAGGTAGATTATACCTGCCGGCAGCTTCTACATTATACCTCTTACTTGTTATCTCTGGCGAGCTGGAGAGGACAATTATCTCAGTCTCCCTGCTAAAATTTTTAATAGCCCTGATAATACTATATAAAATAGCCTCATCTCCAATATTATCATAGCCATAATAACCTGAGATCACTACCTTTTTCATTATAACTCTGCTCGCTCTTCTAAATAATTGATAAAGAATTTATTAATTAGATAAATACCAATTCCTATAATTGCTGCCACAGGCAGAGCCAGCCAGTAACCATGCCAGGTTCTGATCAGACTGACAGCCAGTGGCGTATGGAGATGAGAAAAGCTATTGGCTATGGTAATCTGACCAATTGTAGCCATAATCACTGCCAGAAATCCTAATAATTTATAGGAAAAATATTTATAAATAACTGGCAGCAAAAATAAGAAGGGATGGCCAAATAAAAATTCTTTAAATCTTGGCCTGACTACCAGCAATTCTTCTAAAAGATCCCTGATAACTATCTCCCAGGCAGGCACAGGTATTAAAGGAATATTACCTGTTCTACCAATATAGATAATCAGCCCAAGCATAACTATTCCAGCCAGTACAATATGTTTTAGCCTGATAATTAAATCTAAAAATTTCTCTGTCTCTTTAATTAAATCGTCCAGGGTTATTATTTCATATTCCTTTATCAGATAATATATGGTTGTAAAAATCAGAGGCAATAAAAAGGCAAGCTTTACACCTCTAAATGACTCAATCTGATTATAAAACTCTGTAGTGGCTAAAGTTATATTTAAGAAAATACTCCCGGCCAGAGTGATTCCTATTGCCTGAATTATCTTGAAAAATGGCTTCCCATCAAGAATATCAACAATATAAAAACTACTAATAGTCGGTGCTAAAACTGCCAGTCCTAAAGCCAGAAATTGTCTCAATATATTTCCAGAGGCAATCAATACTAAAATACCTGAAAATATCAGAAAACCGGCTGTTAAAAGACCAAAAACCAGATTCTTTCTCCTGGCAGCAAATAATTTAGCAGTAAAAAGATATAATAATAAAATAATTGCAATTACAATCGAACCCAGCCTCCAATTGGCCGGCCCTGACTGTACTAAGGGGCTAACACCACCAGAGGTAAAACCAGCAGCTCCAAGCTGCGTTGAGATCCCATCAACCAGGCTCTTCTGCATCTCAGCCAGATCTACTCCGGTTCTAGAAATAGGAAATCCTCTCAGATAGAGATACCTGACATTCCTATCTCTAACTGCTCTGACATAGCGATTTACTATTCTTTCGACATCATAATTTTCCATCTCATCCTGCTGAATGCTATGAACCCTGACAGCATTATCTGGAACCACCTCAGCAAATTCTCTGGAACCATCCTGATCGGCAATAAATGGTTCGATCATACCATATCTCATACCTGCATCATTGATAAAACTGGCATTTTCTTCAATATTTCCAGGGAAACCTCCAACTTCATCACCACTAAAGATAACTGCTTCAGCACCAAGTTCTAAAGCCTCATCATATAAAGCCAGATTCAGCTCATCATCAGGCTGATTTGTCATTCTAACAAAAATATTCAAACCTAATTCACTGGCTTTAACAGCAGTCTCTTGATCATACCCAGGAATTAAATCTTCCAGGTCCTCATACCAATCAGGAAATAATAGGAGCCTCCCATTCTCATATTCCATAGTTTTAATCTCATAAATTTCCTGCCAGTAGTCAAGTATATTCTCAGAACGTCTGGCAATTTCTTCGTCAAAATAGATGAGAGCTCCATTAGGTCTAATATTATAATCTTCAGCAGCCAGCCTTGCCCTTAAATCTTCTGACAGAGTTGAAATACTGGCGGATCGCCATAAAGCAACCTGGCCTCTATCGATTAAATCTTCAATAGTTTCAGCAGGTAAAGCCAGTCCAGTAAGTCCTGCATCGGCTAAATCCTGCATACTTAATTGATTATATCTCAAAGTTAAGTCATTGAATTCAGCAGAATCCATAATCAACTCATAATTTTTATTGTTATCATCATAATCTATCCGTTCCATTAAAAATGGAATATTTAAGATTAAAATGACAGCAAGGGCTACTAAAACTATTTTTTTCACTACTGATCCGCCTTTCTATCATACAGATATGCCTCAATAAATTCATCTATATATCCATCCATTACCTTATCGATATTTCCTTCTTCAACACCGGTCCTGTGATCCTTGATCAAATTATAGGGATGGAAAGTATAAGATCTAATCTGACTTCCCCAGGCAATTTCCTTATAATCACCCCTGATCTCTTCAATCTCTTCAGCTTTTTCTTCTCGTTTTAACTCAATCAATTTAGAATTAAGAATCTTCATAGCCATAGATTTATTCTTATGCTGGGATCTCTCGTTCTGACACTGGACAACGATCCCAGTTGGCTTATGAGTAATCCTAACAGCCGAATCAGTCTTATTAACATGTTGACCACCGGCACCACTGGCCCGATAGGTTTCAATTTTTAAATTGCCTTCATCAATATCGACCATCAGCTCTTCATCAATTTCTGGAAGAACATCGACTGAGGCAAAGGAAGTATGTCTCCGTCCTGAAGAATCAAAGGGAGAGATTCTAACCAGACGGTGAACACCAGCCTCTCCCTTTAAATAACCATAGGCATAATCGCCTTTAACCAGGATTGTAACTCGTTTAATTCCAGCTTCATCCCCTGAGAGAAAGTCCAGGGTTTCTGTAGCAAAACCTTTCTTTTCAAACCATCTCTCATACATCCTGAGTAACATCTGGGCCCAATCCTGAGATTCAGTACCTCCAGCACCTGGGTGGATAGAAAAAATAGCATTATTCTGATCATATTCTTCAGTAAACTGGAGTTTTAATTTAAGATTATCTAACTGGGTTTCTAATTGATTTAATAGTTCAGCTAATTCAGATTTTAGTGAATCCTCACCTTCCTGAATTAGTTCAAGATAAACCCTTGCATCTTCAAATTCATCTTCTAAATCCTGAATTAATTTTAAACGGTTCTTAATCCTGTCTAACTTCTTAGCAATCTTTTTAGCCTTATCATTATCATCCCAGAAACCAGATGAGTTCATCTTCTCTTCTAACTCATCTTTTTTTACAGTCAGGGCTGACTGGTCAAAGTAAATCCCTCAAATTATCAAATTTATCCTTTAATTCATCTATTCTTTCACCATAATCCATTCATTTTAACCTCCACAACACCTTTTATATTTTTTGCCACTGCCACAGGGACAGGGATCATTTCGGCCAGGCTCATCAGGTTTAACAATAGGTTCCTGTTTAGGTTGCTGGTTCTGATTGGTCTGCATTCTCTCTTTTTTAGCCTGAAGATCCCTTTTCTGTTTCTCGATAATATCAGGCTGGGCAAAATTTAAGTTATCTCTGGAAACCGGTCCTGCCTGCCTGGTATCTGCTCCACCTTTTATTTCAATCTTTAGCAGGGTCCTGACTAAATCCTGTCTGATTGAACCGGTCATCTCCTGAAAGAGATCATAGGACTCAAATTTATACTCAGTTAGAGGATCTTTCTGACCGTAAGCTCTTAAACCAATCCCCTGTCGTAACTCCTGCATATTATCAAGATGTGACATCCATTTTCTATCAATAATTCTTAGGGCTATATGTCTTGCCAGATTATTAAATTCTCCAGTACCAAGCTCCCTCTGTTTTTCGTCCAGGGCTGCCCTTGCTGAAAGAATAATCTTATCAAGAACATCTTCTCTTTCCATATTCATTAATTTTTCAGATTCAACATCCAGATTAATATTAAAATTATTCAAAGCCTTTCTGAAACCTTCTAAGTCCCAATCACTGGGGTGCAGATCTTCTGACATATACATATTAGTTAAATCGTCGATAACCTTCTCAAGCATCTTATTGACCTGATCTAGAAGTTGATCAGTGGTCAAAACCTGTCTCCGCTGGTCATAAATAACTTCTCTCTGTTTATTTAAAACATCATCATATTCAAGAATAGCCTTTCTGATGTCAAAGTTTCTATCTTCAACTTTCCGCTGGGCTCTCTCAATAGCAGAAGTTATCATCTTATGCTCAATCGGCTCACCTTCATTAAAGCCTATCTTATCAAGGATACCACTAATATTATCAGAACCAAAGAGCCTTAAAAGGTCATCTTCTAGGGATACATAAAATTGAGATGAACCTGGATCGCCCTGGCGCCCGGATCTTCCTCGCAACTGATTATCGATCCGGCGACTTTCATGGCGTTCAGTTCCTAAAACATGTAAGCCACCAAGTTCTTTAACACCCTCACCTAATACAATATCTGTACCTCGACCAGCCATATTAGTGGCAATAGTAACGCTTTTTTTCTGGCCGGCATCTTTAATAATATCTGCTTCCCGTTCATGGTTTTTGGCATTCAATACTTCATGAGGGATCGACCTTTTTTTAAGCCTG
>JBNJEB010000052.1:0-9902 GCA_051745425.1 Bacillota bacterium | reverse complement strand
TCAGCGATGATTTTGAGAAACTGTAACAAATATCACTTATTTTTTTGATGATTTAATGTATACTAATATTATCAAATTAAATGAGGAGATGTTATAGTGAATAAATTTCGACTAGATCAATATAAAGTAAAGCCAGAAAATAAAGTTGCTAAAAGAGTTATTTTTGATGATGGCCAGACTTTAGCCTTTATCTTAAATATCGCAGAAGGAGAGCAATTGCCTCCCCATACCCATTATGAAAGCACAGTTTTGCTCCAGGTGTTAAAAGGAAAAGCAGAGGTTATAATAGATGGTAATTCAGTCTTATCAGCTGCAGGGGATTTAATTCAGATAGATGGTCAGGAAGAGATGGTAGTTAATAATACTGGCCAGGAGATCCTGGAGCTATATGTAACTATCTCTCCGACGCCACCAGATGAAAAGTATACTGTTGATGCTAATCTTTAAGAGTTATGAGGATAAAAGAGGCCCCTTTTTTAGGGGCCTTAATTTTATATGTTAGGCGTAAATTGGGTTATTCCAGATGAATTCTGGCTCTGTCTGACCATAAATAGCAGAATGGCGATTATTAAAATAAGCCCAGCTCTGGTTACCATAATCATAATGCCACCATTCCTCTGGATAATTTGTGAAACCTGCATCAGTCATAATATTAAAAAGCAGGCGGCGATTATATAGAAATTCCTTTTCTTCATTAGTTAAGTTTCCTTGTTTTATCTTGAGGCGTTCATAATACCTGGTATTAGACCTTTCATTTGCCTCATCAAATTTAGTACCCATATTTAATAACTTTCCTCTGTCATCAACGATTGAAATATCAATAGCCCCACCGGTAATATGAGGTGAAGGTGCCTCTTTGTTAGTAGAAGGAGGAGCCACATACTTAGATGCCATGCTTTTTAAGTAATCAATCTTCTCTCCTGGATTTTCTTTTTTAAGTTTATTAAGATAAATTTTAAATAATCTTTTCTGAATTTTATATGGTCTCCAGGAATCAAAAATAATAAATTTATAGCCAGTTCTTAGATAATCTGCTGCCAGTAATAACTTATCAAGAACACTATTTCTTAAGTAACATTCTGGAAAAGCGCCTTTGATACCTTCAAGATAATAAAATGGCCTGACAATAATCTTCTCAGGGATGTAACTGGCAGGGATAAGCTCTTCATTGCATTCTTCAATCGGTATTTGAGCAATATTCTCCCAGCTGAGTTCTTTAAGAGGGGTGATTGATTTAGCTGATATATAAGTATTCATCTTATCCCTCCTAAAACCCAAGCACGTGGGGTAGAGTAGTTGTTAAAAATGGAAATAGAATCAAGATTAAAACTACTGAGATTGCAACCAGTACAAATGGCCAGATACTTTTAAATAATTCCTCTAATTTTACATTACCGACTGAGGAGACTATAAAGACACATGCTCCCATTGGCGGTGTTATTAATGCAATAGTAACATTAAGTACAATAACGACTCCGAACTGGAATGGATCAATTCCAGTAGCCATTGCGATTGGAGTGAAGATAGGGGTTAATAAAACCAGAGTAGCAACTTCCTCCATAAACATCCCGATAACAAAAGTAATTAGACTGAGAATTAACATTAAGACTATCCGGTTATCTGAAAAACCTAACAGCATATTTGTTAATTGCTGGGGGATCTGTTCCCATTTTAATAACCAGCTTAAGGCTGTGGCTGCTCCAATAATAACATAAATTGAACTGGAAACTAGCACAGTCTCTTTAATTGATTCTAAAAATGCTTTGAATTTCAATTCTTTAGTTACAAAGACCCCTGCAATTAAAATATAGAGTACTGCAATAGCACCTGATTCTGTTGGAGTTGCTACTCCTAAAACTATACCTCCAATAATTATGATTGGTCCAATCAGGGCAATAATAGATTTTTTAAGGGCTGTGATAAATTCTTTGAAACTGGTTTTTTCTTTTTTATAAGGAAAATCATATTTAACTGCATAATAATGATTCATCAACATAAATGCCCCGCCTAAAAGGATTCCAGGGATAACACCGGCCATGAAGAGACCACCGATTGAAGTCCCAGTCATGGCTCCATACAGGACCATAAATATACTTGGTGGTATGATAGGGCCAATCAATGAACTTCCTGCTGTTATTCCAGCTGCATAGGCTTTAGGGTAACCTTCTTTTTCCATGGCAGGGATCAAAAGAGCCCCAATGGCAGAAGTATCAGCAGCAGCTGATCCATTGACACCGGCAAATAAAATACTTACCAGAACATTGACATGGCCCAGGCCACCTTTAATTCTTCCTACCATAACTCTACTTAAAATTAAGAGTCGGTCAGTTAAACCAGCTTTATTCATTAAGCCACCGGCAAAGACGAAGAAAGGAATCGCCATCAATGAAAATACATCCATTCCTCCGAAAAACTGCTGGGGGATAGTCTCGATAAGCTGGAGCATATCTATATAATAAAAGCCTGCTAATGTTGTAAATAACATGGAAACAAATAGAGGTAGGCCTATAATTATCTGAAACAAGAATATTCCTAGAATTATTAAAGCTAAGTCCATTTACTGATTCCCTCCTTACTTTGATTTGCTGACTGAAGTTATTTCTTTATTTAGTGGTTTGTCTGTTACTTCTTCTATTATCTCTATCAAGATATACTGGATTAGCATTAATAACATTCCGATTGGAATTGACAATAAAGGAACAGCTCTAGGAATATTTAAACCCAGGGTTGTTGTATTCCAGGCAGCCCAGGCGATTTCAAATCCTGTAATTGTTAAAAAGAAATAGACAGTTATGCAGATTGCCCTTCTTAGCCATTTAAAAATTTCATTTAAAAAGTCAGGGAAATATTTATAGGCAATATTTATTGTCATATGATCGCCACTTTTTAAAGCAGCATTTGCTGCTATCATTACAAAATAGATTAATGTATAACGGGCCAGCTCATCTGTCCAGATATAAGAAGTCTCTAATAGATATCTGGTAAATACTGAAAATATAACGTTTGAGACGGTAACAACAAAAATTAAACCTGCCAGACCAAGACTAAATTTCTCCAATAGATTTGAAGCCTGATAGCAAAATGCTACCAGGCGATTATCTTTATGACCCTTCATTAATATTTTTCTCTCTTACGACTTTCTTCATTGGCCCATTCAGCTGCTTCCAGAGCACCATCAATCCACTCCTCATCCATTCTTTCTTCTAGCCATTCGATATAGGCAGGATGACTTTCTTCTCTAAACATTTCAGATTCTTCTAAAGTAGGATTATAAGACTGCATGCCGTTTTCTTCAAGGAAATTAATTCTTTCCTGGACTAATGTCTCAACTTCAATTCTATTGACAACATTGGCATCATAAGCTGCTCTTTTTACTGCTTCCTGATGCTCATCTGAAAGTGATTCAAACCATTCGTCATTGATTACTAAAAACTGCATTGAATATTGAATATTCGCCAGGGTCATATAGTCCTGAACTTCATATAAACTTCCAATAATAATATACATTGGTGGATTCATCTGGCCGTCAGCAACCCCGGTCTGGAGGGCTGTATAAACTTCAGCCCAGTCGATTGGAGTACCGCTGGCCCCAAAAGATTCAAATAAAGCTACCTGACTGTTATCCATGGCTCTAAATTTTAGACCTTCAAAGTCTTCAGGGGTCTGAATTTCTTTTTCGTTATTGGTAAATGCCAAAAAGCCGCCTTCTTCAACAGATTCTAAAAGTTTAGCATTGCTTCTTTCTTCAAATAATTCCTGAATATCA
This sequence comes from Bacillota bacterium, assembly GCA_051745425.1. GTDB lineage: Bacteria > Bacillota > Halanaerobiia > Halanaerobiales > Halarsenatibacteraceae > Halonatronomonas. Next base: position 6,136 of record JBNJEB010000052.1, on the reverse strand, counting down.
TGCCAGTAGTCGCTTTCATCAAAGAAGATATGAGCTGCCTGGTAATTATCATACATAAATGGAATATTTACAGCAAATAACTCTGGGATTATCGGGGCCAGGCCGGCATAGGAAGCAACATTTAACTCCAGAATTCCGCTATTGACAAGTTCCATTCTCTCATCTTCATTACCTAACTGACTATCTGGATAAAGTTCTACAGTAATTTCCCCTTCGGTTCTTGTTTCTAAAAATCTTTTAAAGTTGGTAGCATAGAGGTGAACAGCATTATCCTCAGCATCTGGAGGTCCATTATAGGAGATTCTTACTCCTTGCTGGGCCTGAGTTACTTCAATATTGACAGAGAAAATCATAAAGACTGCAACAATAGTTAACAGAGATAACATAAAAACTCTTTTCATTAATTTTCGCCCCCTCGATATTTTACCAGTATACTTAATTTTTTTTAGTATACTGCATTTATTAATATACTTATTCTATCTTTTTGTCGAAAATCCTGCTTAAAAATTTAATTTTTTTAAATTTTTTTATTATTTTAAAAGCTAGGCGGGGTCATAACCCAGTAGGAGACTGATTTTATTTTACCGTTATTTATGAATCTGTGGGGAATAGAGCTATCAAATCTTATACTATCTCCTTTTTCCAGGTGATATTTTTCATTCTGCAAAATTATTTCAAGACTCCCTTCTAAAATAACACCGCATTCTTCACCCTGATGTTTAATCATTGATTGATCAGTATTACTTTCTCCCGGTTCTATTGTTATTTTAAGGAATTCCAGTTCGCCATTTAGATCTGGAGTTAATAGTTCATAAATAGCATTGGAATCAGATAGATTCAAGCGTTTTCTCTCGTTTTTTCTTACAACTTTTCTAGTATTTACTTTGTTTTCATCAAAAAAACTTCCAATTGATTGGTTTAAGGGCGTTAAGATCTTCCAGAGGGTAGCAACTGTTGGACAGATCTTTCCTCTTTCTATCTGACTGATTAAACTTGAACTTACTTCGGCCTCCTGGGCTAAAGCATCAAGGGTCATACCGGCATCTTTTCTTAGTTTTCTGATTTTCTCACCGATTGCTTTATCATTTAACATAGGATAAACCTCCTATAAAAATTGATTTGATCAAATCAATTTTATCATACTAAAAATAAATCCACAATAATGCATTTTAAATTTAATATTAAAATATAAAAAACCCCTCTAAAAAAGAGGGGCAGTAATCATAAATTATTATTCTATTTAATTGGTTTGTTTAAAATTCAAAACTACCATCTTCATTAACTGTAATCCGGCCGTCAAGATAATATACGTTTTCATAACCCATTTCTACAAGTGTTTCAACTACATCTCTGGCTCTTACCCCGGCAGCACAGTGGACAGCAATTGTAGTTTCCATATCTTCTGGCAGGGTATCAGTAAATTCATCAGGATTTTCATTAATTTCTTCGCTAGGTATATGCAAAGCACCATCAATTAAGCCGCTATCTTCAATTTCATCGTCATTTCTTACATCAATTATTGTCGCTCCTTCTTCATATAACTCTCTAAATCTGGAGCTTTCAACACCTCTATCTATCTGAGGTTCACCTAATTCAGCCTCAGTAGCATCAGTACCAAAGAGAGGAAGGTCATTTTCTTCCCAGACAGGAACTCCACCGGCCATAACCTTTACATCATTAAAACCTTCGCTTGCCAGAACCCTGGCAACAGCATGGCTATGTCCTCAGAAAAAACCACCACAATAAGTTATAATTTCAATATCTTTATTGTTAGACATATAATCTAGATACTTGTCTTCAAAAATAGTATGTTCCATTGAATCGGCAGTGGGAACATGGCTTTCAATATATGTGGCAAAGCCTCTGGTATCAATTATTTGATAGGGTTTATTGCTAACTTCCCCAACATAGTTGTCATGGAGCAGACTTGAAACATATTCAGGTGTAGTGGTGAGATAATTACCACTTCCAGTCCAGCCTTCAACTCCGGCCTCGTAAATATATAAATTTTTATAGCCCAAACCTTTAGTTTTGGAAATGTAATCATGACAGTCAGGACCATAGAAGATAATTTGTGTATCTAATTCAAGGGGTAGAGGTGCAGGCTTGAAATCGCCATCTTCAGGCATATTAATTGCACCATTTATATGTCCCTTATTAAATTCTTCTTTACTCCTGGTATCAACCAGAGCAAAATCCCAATCAGCAGGGACTTCTTCATAACTTTCTCTCTCTTCAGAAGTAGATTTTACCATTTCACTTAATTCAGAAGTAGGAATATTTTCAACGTCAGATTCACTTGCAAAAAACATGGAGCCTAAATCGCCATCTCCTGGCCCCTCGGCGGACGTTCAACTACCTAATGCAGGTGATGCAAATAAGAAAATTAAAGCAATAACTAAAGCAGATATTCTCAGCTTCTTTTTTAACATTTTTATTCCTCCATTTTATTTATTAATTTATTAAACTTTCTCTATTTTCACCAGGGCTTCCTGTCTCATTGCATGACCGGATATTTCAGCAACCTGATAAGGCACTAGATCATTGGTATTAATAGCATCTATCTCATTTGATTTTTCATAATACGGAGTTTTATTACCATAACCTGATGGCATAAAGACCGTACCAGGATGAACCCTTTGAGTCACTTTAATTCTAGCTTCCTGAGTTGTTAAAGGAGAGATAACCTTAACTCTATCTCCGTCTTTAATACCTCTTCGGTCAGCAGTTGCCTTATTCATCCAGAGTCTATTAGTATCATAATCTTTGGTAATCTGCGCCAATATATCTATATTAGCTGTGGCAGTATGGGAATGGAAACCTTCTTTACCTGTAATTAATTTAAATTCATCTTCTTCCAGCTCAACGCCAACTTCAGGTTCCTGCCAGCCAACTACAGCTGGTTGTCCAACATGTTCGTATAATTCAGAATAAAATTCAAACTGGCCTGATCTTGTATTAAATTCATATTCACTTAAATCGGCTGGTTTTTCAACATCAACAGTCATTGAACCAATTTCTTTAAACTCTTCAAGAGTAATATCATATGGCTCAAGTAGAGCTTTATTTAGATCATCTAAAGTGAAGTTGAAATATTGACCGATTCCCATTCTTTCAGCCAGATCAACAATTATCTCATCAAAACTTCTGGTCTGTTCATAGACCTTTGGAATAACCTGAGTCCGCATACTGATTGAAGGCATAGGACCAGAAATTGCATTAATCATTTCTTCCCGTTCCACAAAGCTGCATTCAGGCAGGATATAATCTGCTAGCATGGCAGTTTCAGTCATATTTATCTCAAAGACAACTGATAATTCAAGGCTTTTAAAGCCTTCAGCCATATGCTCATAATCAGGGAAATTTCTAACTGGATTATGATGTCTTATAAACATTGACTTAAAGGTGCCTGCTTTAGCCTTCTCCATTAAATAATGGGGGAGGCCATAATTACCGGCAAGGGGATACTCATCTATAACACCAACACCATCAGCTCTCCTTGTTTGGGGTACCTCTGGTGCAGGGTGTTGACTTTCATCCAGTGATCCTAATTCAGGAGTTCTGTAGAAGATCAAACCACCTTCCTGATTAATATTACCGAGCAGACCATTTAAGCAAGATACAGCTCTGGCAGTCTCATCACTATTAGCATAAAGGGCGCCAAAGGCTCCACCCCAGGAGGGATGAACCAGGGCATGGGGTCTGTTTTCCCCGAGATCTTTTGCCATTTCCCTGATTGTATCTGCCGGGACATCAGAAATATCTTCAGCCCATTCAGGGGTATATTCTTTTATGTTTTCAGCGTAATCTTCAAAACCGACGGCCTGTTCATTGACAAACTCTTCGTCATACCATTCATTTTGGATGATCTCGTTACTGATGGCAAGAACCATGGCCAGATCAGTTCCAGGCATAATCGGGACCCATTTATCTGCCAGTTTGGCTACATCATTCTGTCTGGGGTCAACACAGACAATCTTGGTATCGCCAGCAATTGCCTCACTTACTTTTTTCATATGACCGGTTTTTATACCGCCACCATGATTTCGGCCAATCATCAACACATATTTACTTTTGCTGATATCAGCTTCAGGGACGCCGCCCATTGAATAGAGGAAACCGGTATTTCTGGCAGCACTGCAGGAAGTTAGATGGGTACAGACAGTACTAACTCCTAAAGCGTACATAAATCTATTACCATAAAAAGTTCCAGTAGAACGGGGGTAATGGCCATAGCCAACTGCCTGGGGACCATATTCATTGATAATATGTTCTAATTTCTCAGAAATTTCATTTAAAGCTTGATCCCAGGATATAGCCTCAAATTCACCTTCTCCAACTCTCTTTAATGGTTGCTTGATCCGGTCAGGATCATAAACCCAGCGAAGTCCGCCATGGGATCTGGCACATAATTTCCCCATACTCCAGGCATGATCATCGTGGCCTTCAACTTTCCAGATTCGGCCATTTTTTACATAGGCCCAGGCTCCACACTGACTGCCGCAGGTATTACAGAGAGTAGGAGCTTTTTCAATATCAGCTTCCTGAGCATCAGCAGACCAGTCAAAGAAGTTAAAGCCTTTCAGTGAAAGTGCTAAAGCCCCGGCGATCTGGCCAGATTTTTTTATAAGTTTACGTCTAGTTAATTTCATTTATTCAAATGCCTCCTTATCTGTATTAATTCCAGTTCTTAACTAAATCCAATTCCTCTGGAGCTGTTTTTAATATTAATAGCAGTCCGAAATCGTCGTCTATATAATCAGCAGTATAAAGATTTGCATCAGGATGATCTTTTCTTAATTCCTCAACTCTGGCCTTACCTTTTTCTAACATATCTTCATAATCCCCATAATCCAGGGCATAAGAAATACAGGTATCGACACAGGTTGGCACTTTGCCTTCTTTGATCCGATGCTGGCATAAATCGCATTTATACATTCTCTCAGAACCAATTTCCGGGACATCGTAGGGACAGATTTCAAGACATCTTCCACAGGCGATACAGGTTTCAGCATCAATAACGGTAAATCCTTCTTCACTTTCAGATAAAGCATCTACAGGGCAGACTGCTATACAGGGTGCATCTGGACAATGCATACAGCTATTTCGCCTCAGGTGATAATTAACATCAGGATATTCACCTTTCTCTATAGAATTAAATTTAATGAAACTATATTCGATATCAATTTCATATTCGTTCTGACAGGCAACCCGACAGGCCTGACATTCAATGCAGAGGCTGTTGTCCATCAAAATAGCTTTCTTACCTTCTGTGTAATCCTGGGCAAAGACTTGACCGTCAGCAATTGCAGCGCCGGATACCAGAGCTGTTAAACCAGCTGCTGCTGAATTCTTCAAAAAATCTCGGCGACTGCTCTTATTTTCAGACATTAGTTATCCCTCCAATTTAATTGTTTTGTAAATAATTCCTATCAGCTTCAACAAAGTTTTTAATCCAGCTTAATAGCTCAAGATAAAATTTATCAATTTCAATATCTTCAGCTTCTTCGACTAAATCATCAAGCCAGTCTAAATGCTGCTCGACAAACTGTAACTGTTCTCTATGGTCTGCTTCTTCAACTAAAATACTCATAAATTCTAATTCTAAGCTCAAATGGTCAGGACAGAAAGAAAACTTATCAGGGATTTCAAAATCTAAAAGATCATATAAATGGAGCATATGATGGGCCCAGTCGCCCATTATATAGCCTTTATCGTCAGCAAAAGGCATTCCACAACTGTCATCAATAGTCCAGGGTTTATAAACTGATTCAATTAATTTAAGTTTTGGATTATTAATATCTAAGTAATCCTGCCAGAGGGCCTGCCATTTATTGAGAGCAGGTAAACTATCTTTTTTCCAACTTTCAGGGATTTTAATCTCAGTAAAGTAATCATTATATTCCTTCCAGAGTTCAATATGTAAATTTGATTTTAATTCTTTATATATTTCAGCATCTGGTTTTGAAATAAGGTTACAAAAGAGCAGATAAACTTCCTCTCGAATCTTATCTTTTTCCTCCAAACTAATTCCCACCTCCATACTATGTTATAATAATAACAAGCCTACAATTTGTCAACAATTATATCACAGACAATAAGAATAATCAATAATAATTGTTATTAATTTAGCAAA
>JBNJEB010000051.1:0-10118 GCA_051745425.1 Bacillota bacterium | reverse complement strand
GCCGAGATTTTTTATTTGTTTATTATATTTTAATTAAATTATAATCTCTGCTGCCTAGACCTAATTCTTCAGCATATTCGATCTGCCTTACGCCGCCATCAGTTGAAGGATGGACCAGCTCAAATTTATTTTTACCCCTGGCAGTGCCTGCATCTTCAGGTATGGCAGTTTCAGATAGCGCCTCGGCCTCAACAGTAAGGTCCAGTGAAGCCTGCTCCAGGGCAACCGGGTCTTTGCTGGCCAGGATTCCCTGGTCCCTGATTAATGGTTGATCGCTCCAGGGGGAGCAGTCGCAGTCAGGGGTAACGTTGTTGACAAAGTTGACATAGCCAGCTTTATTCTCAATAGCTTTAAGAACCCCTGCAGTAAATTCAACCTGGCGTTCCTGGACTCCCATGCTGCCGCTTTCCCATTCAATCGAAATGGCTTCAGTGGGACAGGTTACAACACATTCACCACAGCCGATACATTTTTCTTCTATAATATAGCTTTCATCGTCATTAATTTCAATGGCATCTTCTGGACAGTAGAGAACACATTCTTTACATTTAATACAGTGCTTTTCTGTGATGGAAGGTTTTACAGTTGAATGCATCATCTGCTTGCCGCTCCGGCTGCCAAGGCCCATTCCGATATTTTTAAAGGTGCCACCAAAGCCTGTGAGACCATGGCCTTTAAAGTGGGCCAGGCTGATCATTCCATCGGCATTGCAGATTTCACTACCTATTTTAACATAATCAAAATGTTTAAAATTGACTTCGATCTCAAGATAGGACTTACCGTTGATGCCATCAGCAATTATTAAGGGAGCTCCAACTGTACTGTATCCAAAACCATTTTTGTGGGCGGTATGTAAATGATCAACACTATTAGCCCTTTCTCCGACATAGAGGGTATTGGCATCAGTCAGGAAGGGTTTACCCCCGGCTTCCTTAATAGCTTCCACCATTCTTCTGGTATAGATAGGTCTGATAAAGGCTGTATTGCCGATCTCGCCAAAATGCTGTTTGATTCCAATCAGTTCGTCTTTCTCAATTAAATCAGCAAAACCTGCTTTTTTAAATAATTTATATAACTTCTCAATCATGCTCTGGTTTTTCTGGGTTGCTCTAGTTGATGCATAATAGACTTTTGAGCTCATAATATTAGTGATACCTCCTGTATATTTTAAGATTATTAATTTCTGCTTTTTCTTTACTTCTATATAAGATGGGAAAGTCCTCCATTTGACTTTATTAATCATTAGTTATGATAATTATAAGTGTTATAATAGTTTTGATTAATTTTTTTAAGTTAAGGCAAAAGAATTGTTTGAAGCAGGTGTAGGATTGGATTAATCAGCCAGGGTTGTTATATCTGGAGATAAAGATAATTGAAAATATAAAAAGTATTACTTTATTAGATCAGGAAGTTTAAAAAATTAATTAGTGGAAGATTGGGTAATCAAAAGTAGGGCCAGATTAACCGAGCCCTACTTAATATTTTTACTTATTTATTTATGATTTAACTTTGTTTATAAGTCTACTTGCTCGAAATCATGGATTTCCTTATTGTTTAAGGCTTCAATTTCCTCTGCTGTAAAGTTAGATTTTTGATAATAACTCCCGACAAATTTAAAAATTAGATACTGGGCTATTATTCCAAGGATAAGCAAAATATAACTAATCTGGATCAGTGAACTTAGTAAATAGAGTACTCCAGCTATTCCGGCAGGGATTAAAGCATAAGGAATCTGGGTCTTTACGTGATCAATATGATCTGAACCTGAAAATATTGAGGCCATAACTGTGGTATCGGAGATTGGAGAACAATGATCTCCAAATATTGCTCCAGAGAATACTGCACCGATAGCAATATAAATCAAAGCCATTCCTCCGATTTCATAGCCTAATGGGATCGCTATCGGGGTCATAATTGCCATCGTACCCCAGGAAGTACCGGTGGAGAAGGCTATAAACATGCAGATAACAAAGACCAGGAAAGGTAAGATGGTAGCAGTAATCCAGCCTTCAGTCAGCCCAACAACATAATCAGCAGTGCCTAGCTCATCAGTTACAGTTCCGATAGACCAGGCTAGAACAATAATTACTAAAGCAGGTAACATGGTTTTAAAACCGGTTAGCATAGTATCTTCTATGTCAGAAAAATCCATACCCTGTTTAAAACCAAAAAGAACGCCAACCAGGGTCATTGCAAAGGCTGCCCAGGTTAAAGCTACTGAAACATCAGTATCAGCTAAAGCATCCATAACTGGTTTGCCGGTAGCGCCTCCACCGGTGTACCAGAGAGACCAGATACCTACTCCGACCAGAGTAATTAAAGGCACGATGAAATACCAGATATTGGCCTTTTCAGGATTAACAGGTTCGCCTAAGTCATCTTCAATAGCTGAAAGGGGTACAGCATCATCGGAGATTAGTTTGCCAGTTTTCATAGCTCTTAGTTCTGCCTTGGCCATTGGGCCGAAATCTTTTCCCCAGATTATCATAGGTACTGCTATTAAAGATAGAATACTATAAAAGTTCCAGGGGATCGATCTTAAAAAGGCAAAATAGGCCTGGCTTTCTACTAGAGCAATGGAGGCAAAAGCAGCTGCTATTAATGATACCTGGAAACCTATCCAGTCAGAAACAGGTCCAATGGTGGCCATTGGTGCTGCTGTGGCATCAATAATATAAGCTAATTTCTCTCTGGAAACATTATATTTAGCATTAATGTCTCTAGAAGCATTTCCTGCAATAACAGAGTTAACATAATCATTGAAAAAGACCACTATACCTAATACCCAGGCAAATGTTTGGGATTTGCGTCTGTGATTTAGATGTTTTTCCAGCGAGCGAGTGATGGCATAAGATCCTCCAATTTTAAACATAAAAGCTGCACCAGAACCTAATAAGGCGGTTAGAACTATAAAGCGTGCATTCCAGGGATCTACCATTACGTCTTTCATCCAGGTAAAGGTGATTTCTATGGCGGCGAATGGATTGCCTCCAACATAGATTAAACCTCCCACCCAGATACTAATGAATAATGAAATTAAAACCTTCCGGGTGTAAATTGCCAGTCCGATAGCCACAATTGGCGGGATAATGGACCAGATTCCATACATCTTATCAACTCCCTTTCTAGTTTTTTGAAGATGATCATGAGAAGATTGTTCAAATATTTGTCGACAATATACTCTTGTGCTTATATTTCTATATATGTTGAAAAAGTCCTGCATAGATGAGAATAATAATTTACAAACAATTTTTATAAAATTGAGAAGGGTGTATTATGCAAAGTTACTCTTATTCCATTAATGCAAATTATATTATCTAGCCCAAATAATCAGCGGTTATCTTGACAGTTGTTAAAAAATCTGTTAAACTAAATCAAATATTATGTTACGGCTAGAACATATTTTAAAGGCGAAAAATTTTAGGAGGTTTAACTAATGTACTCACGGGAAGAAAAGATTCTTGGTGAAGCTTTAACTTTTGATGATATTCTTTTGGTTCCATCCTATTCAGAGGTTGTTCCTGCTGCTGTTTCGACAGATTCGGACTTAACAGAAAATATTAGCTTAAAGATTCCTATTTTAAGTGCTGCCATGGATACTGTTACAAACTCAGATATGGCGATTGCCATGGCCAGAGAAGGTGGCCTGGGGATTGTCCATAAGAATATGAGTCCTGAAGATCAGGCTGCCGAGATTGACCGGGTGAAACGTTCAGAAAGTGGAGTTATTATCGATCCCTTTTATTTAGGCCCAGAGGATTTAATCAGAGAGGCAGAGGATTTAATGTCCAGGTTTAGAATTTCCGGGGTACCGATTGTGGATAAAGATAAGAAACTGGTCGGGATTTTGACCAATCGGGACTTGAGGTTTATCGAGGATTATGACCGGCCTATCTCAGAGGTTATGACTTCGGAGTGTTTAGTGACTGGTCCTGTCGATACTACTCTGGAGAAAGCCAAAAAATTACTGCAAAAACATAAGATAGAAAAGCTGCCCCTGGTGGATGATGATGATGTTTTAATGGGGTTGATTACGATTAAGGATATTGAGAAGGCAAGGAAATACCCTGATGCCACCAAAGATAAGAATGGCAGGCTCCAGGTAGGCGCTGCTGTTGGTGTCGGGGATTCTGAATATGCCAGGGTTGAAAAGTTGATTGAAGCAGAGGTTGATCTGGTTGTGATTGACACCGCCCATGGCCATTCTGCTGGAGTAATTGAGATGGTCAGGCGGGTTAAGAGTAATTATCCAGAGGTCGATTTGATGGCAGGGAATGTTGCCACCTCTGAAGCTGCAGAGGCTTTATTTGCAGCCGGAGCAGATATTGTTAAGGTCGGTATCGGGCCAGGTTCAATCTGTACTACCAGGGTTGTTGCCGGGGTCGGTGTTCCTCAGATCTCCGCTGTTATGAATGCAGCCAGCATCGCCCATAAGTATGATAAAACTATCATTGCTGATGGTGGCATCAAGTATTCCGGTGATATTGTTAAGGCTATTGCTGCCGGAGCAGATGCCGTTATGGTAGGGAGTATTCTGGCAGGTACAGAGGAGAGCCCAGGTCAGAAAGAGATTTTTAAAGGTCGAAGTTTCAAGGTTTATCGTGGAATGGGCTCGCTGGAAGCCATGAAGAAGGGCAGTAAGGACAGATATTTCCAGGCCGAGGCTGAAGCCGACAAACTGGTTCCTGAAGGGATTGAAGGCAGGGTGCCTTTTAAAGGGCCTCTATCAGATACACTTTATCAGTTAGCCGGAGGACTCCGTTCAGGTATGGGTTATTGTGGTGTTAAGGATATAGATAGTTTAAAGCGTGAAGGCAAATTTATTAAGATTACATCGGCTGGTTTAAAAGAGAGCCATCCCCATGATATAAGCATTACAAAAGAGGCCCCTAATTACAGTGTGGATTAGATTGTATTCTATTTAACTGTAAATAATCAGTTCTAGAGTTAAGCTATAATGTAGTGTAATAAAAATAATTCAATGTATATAGCTTGAGGGGGTTATCTTTTGTGAAAGAGAATCAGACAGAAAAGAATTTAAAAGAAGTTGTGATTATTGGTGCCGGACCAGCTGGCCTAACAGCTGCAATCTATTCAGGCAGGGCAGGCCATAAGCCTGTTGTAATTGGAGGAGAGCAGCCTGGTGGTCAGATTATAAATAGTAGTACTCTGGATAATTTTCCAGGATTTCCAGAAGGAATATCCGGGCCTGATTTCGGTCAGAAGATGATTGAACAGGCTGGAAGGTTTGATGTTGAGCTTGATTTTGATATTGTTGATGAGGTTGATTTATCAAAAAGACCTTATAGGATTGATACAACTCTAGAATCTTATTATGCAAAGACTATTATTATAGCGACAGGAGCTAAGCCCAGACAGCTGGGACTTCCTAATGAAAATAAGTTGATTGGCAGGGGCGTTTCTTATTGTGCTACCTGTGATGGGGCTCTTTACAGGGATAAGGTTGTTGCTGTTGTAGGCGGGGGCGATGTTGCTTTAGAAGAAGCTGATTTTCTAACAAGATTTGCTGATAAGGTATATTTAATTCACCGGCGAGATGAATTTAGAGGTTCTGAGATTTTATCAAAAAGAGCTAGAGAAAATCCAGATATAGATTGTTTATGTAGCAATGAGGTAGAAGAACTTTTAGAAGATAAGAATGGGCTTTCTGGAATCAGAGTCTTTGATAAGAGGGAAGGCAAGTCTGAAATTCTTGATAATGTTAATGGAATATTTATTGCTATTGGTTATATTCCAAATAATAGTTTATTTGAAGGCAAATTAAAACTGAATGACTCTGGATATATAGTTACCAATGACAAACAGGAGACAAATCTTCCAGGAGTATATGCTGCTGGAGATATCCAGGATCAGAGGTATCAACAGGTTATTACTGCTGCAGCCAGCGGGGCTAAAGCTGCAATGGAGTTAGATGTATATCTGAATGAATAAATAGTTAAGGTTTCTCGGGGTGCCAGCTGGCACCCTTTTTTTGTTTTTAATATTGTGGTATCATTAACTTAATAAATGTATTTGAGAGGGGTACTTTAATCGATGTCAGGATTATTTATAACACTTGAAGGTCTTGAGGGCTCAGGCAAGACTACCCAGCAGAAATATATTGTTAATGAATTAAGGGATAGAGGATTGGATGTTTTGCTAACCAGAGAGCCCGGGGCAACAAGGCTTGGCAAAAAAATCAGGCAACTTTTACTCGACCCTGATTGGAGCGAGATGACTCCGAGAGCAGAAATTCTTTTATTTGCTGCTGATAGGGCTCAACATGTTGAAGAGGTTGTTAGGCCTGCCTTAAATGAAGGGAAAATTGTTATATCAGATAGATATTTTGATTCTAATCTTGCCTATCAGGGATATGGCCGGGGTTTAGATATTGAGATAGTCAGAAAAATTAATCTCTGGGCAGTTGATTATCTCAAACCAGATTTGACTTTCTTTTTAGATCTGCCAGTAGAAATTGGACTGGCCAGAGCCAGGGCCCAGACAGTAGATAAACTAGGTGATAGATTAGAGCGGGAAGAACTTAATTTTTATAAACAGATTAGGGCAGGATATTTAAAGCTTGCTCAAGAATCAGAACGATTTAGAGTTATAGATGCTACTAGATCAATAGAAAATGTTAAGCTGGATATCTTGCAGATAATTGAGGAGATGATATAAGATGACTGAAGAATCTCCAAAGATGAAGATGGTTGTTGCTATAGTCAATGACAGTGATGCTGATAGTTTGCAGAGCAACTTAAATAAGGCTCGTTTTCAAACAACAAAGCTTAGCAGTAGTGGTGGTTTCTTAAGAGAAGGTAATACAACATTTTTAATTGGAACAGAAGCAAAATATTTAGATGAATTAATTGAGGTTTTAAAAGAAAATTGTGAGCATAGAGATAAAACTGTACCTTCAATGTCACCGGTAGCCAATACTTTAGAGGATCATTATTCATTTCCAATGGATGTCGAGGTCGGTGGAGCAACAGTCTTTGTTGTAGATGTAGAAAAGTTTTACAAAATTTAGAGGTGAAATGAATGGCATTTGCCGATATACCGGATCAAAGGAAAGCAAAAAAATTAATCAGAAATCAACTTAATAATCAGCGTTTAAGTCATGCCTACCTTTTTTTAGGACCTGAAGGGGTTGGGCAGAAAGAGCTTGCCAAAACACTGGCCAAAACTTATTTCTGTGAGAATATGGATCAGGATAGCTGTGAAGAATGCACTCAGTGTATTAAGGTCAGGCATTCAAATCATCCAGACTTTGATTTGCTGGAGGCTGAAGAAAATAAAAATCAGATAGGGATTGATCTTATTCGAAATCTCCAGAAGCGGATTGCTTATCGACCCTATGAAGCCGAACATCGCTTTTTTATAATTTCTGGTGCTGATCAGATGACTGAACAGGCTGCTAATTCTCTGTTAAAAACTTTAGAAGAACCACCAGGGTATGCTACATTGATCTTAATAGCAGAAGATGAGAGTAAAGTTTTGCCGACGATTCTTTCCCGATGTCAGCAGGTCAGGTTTGAATATTTATCAGATGATATTCTAATAAGCTATTTTAAGCAGAAGGGTGTTAAGAAAGAAAATATTAAACTTATGCTTCGGCTTGCTAAAGGCAGTTTAGTGCAGGCAGAAAAAATTATTGATAATAGAGATATTTTCAAAAAAAGAAATAATGTTTTTCAGTTTTTAATTGATTTACCAGATAAATCAAGAGTTGAGGTTTTTAGAGAAGTTGATAAGTGGAAAGAATGGTATGATGAGGGCTTGCCTCTTTTTGATTTGCTTATAGACTGGTATAGAGATATAATAGTAGTTGAGGATGTAAAAAATGGACAGATAAGTAATAATGATTATTTAAACTCTATAAAATCTTTAAGAAAAAAGTATTCAAAAGTTGAACTTATTAAGGAATTAGATCTTATTCGAGAAGTTAATGCAAGTATAAATGCAAATGTAAAGATTGAGTTAGCTCTCCAGTATTTATTATTAAAGTTGCGAATTAAGAGGTGTAAATATGAAGAAAGTAGTAGGAGTAACATTTCGTCCAGCCGGTAAAGTATATTATTTTAACCCAAAGGACTTTGAATTAGAGAAGAATGATTATGTTATAGTTGAAACTTCAAGAGGCATAGAATTTGGAATGGTTGTAGATAGTCTTAAAAAAATAGATGAAGAAGAGATAGTTTCTCCATTAAAACCAGTTATTAGAGAGGCGACAATCGAAGATAAAGTTCAGTATGATAAGAATAAAGAATTAGAAAAAGAGGCTTTTAAGATTTGTCTTGATAAGATTGATGATCATGGTCTCCCTATGAAATTAGTGGATGTTGAATATACTTTTGATCATAATAAAATAATTTTTTATTTTACTGCCGATGGCAGAGTCGATTTTAGAGAGCTGGTTAAAGATTTAGCAAGAGTTTTTAAGACAAGGATAGAACTCAGGCAGATAGGGGTAAGAGATGAAGCAAAACATCTGGGAGGATTAGGCCCCTGTGGGATGCCTACCTGTTGTACAAGATTTCTTAGAGAGTTTAAACCGATTTCAATTAAAATGGCCAAAAAACAGGATCTTTCATTAAATCCATCTAAAATCTCTGGACTCTGTGGACGGCTCATGTGCTGTCTCAGGTATGAATCTGATTCCTACCGAAAGATGAAAAAAGAGATGCCTTCATATGGTGAGAAAGTTGAATTAGAGACAGGGACAAAGGGAAAAGTTGTTGATAGAAATCTAATCAAGAAAACAGTTAAAGTTTCTATAGATGGAGAATCAATTGAAGTTGATGTTGATGATTTAGAAGACTATGATCTTAGTGAATAGGGGGGTTGTAGGATGGATGAAGAAATTTTAAGTACCCTTGCTTATTTTCAGGAAGAGATAGAAGAACTTTCTCAAAAATTTCAGAAACTAAAGGATATAACCTATAAATTGTATAAAGAAAATGAAGAGCTAGAAAAAGAGAATAATGATTTGAAAAGACTGCTCTTTGAACAGAATAATAATTCTGGAGAGGAAGATATAACCCCCACCCAGAGGGCATATAGTAATCTTGCTCATTTATACCAGGAAAATTATCATATCTGTCATCTGAGTTTTGGAGAAAAACGTCATGGTGACTGCTTATTTTGCCTCCAGTTATTAGAAAATCAGATGGAGGAAGGCAGGGCGATATGAAGGGAAAATTATATATCTGCCCGACGCCGATAGGAAATTTAGAAGATATAACTTATAGAACAATTCGAGTCTTAAAAGAGGTTGAGCTTATTGCCTGTGAAGATACCCGAAGAACTGGCAGGCTTCTTAAACATTTTGAGATAGATAATGATTTAATCAGTTATCATGAGCATAATGAAAAAACGCGAACTGAGCAGATTATTAATAAATTAAAGATGAATCAGGATATTGCTTTAGTTAGTGATGCAGGTATGCCAGGGCTTTCTGATCCTGGCGAAATTTTAATTAAAGCAGTTGTTAATGAAGGTATTGAAGTAATTCCGCTCCCGGGGCCGTCAGCAGCGGTTCCAGCTTTAGTAGCTTCTGGTTTTGCTACTGGTCGATTTGTTTTTGAGGGTTTTCTGCCGAGAAAAGGCCAGGAGAGAAAAGATAGGCTTGCCAGTATAAAATTAGATGAGAGAACTACAATTATCTATGAATCTCCCTATCGGATTAAAGAGACTGTTAATGATCTAGCCAGGCTTATGCCTGATAGAGAGATTGCAGTGATTAGAGAGATAAGCAAAATTCATGAGGAAAAGATTTATGGAACTGCTGCAGATATCAAAAAACAGATAGCAGAGAGGGAGATAAAAGGTGAGATTGTAATTGTGATTTCAGGGAATAAATTATTAAATGAAGAAGAACAGGTTATTGATCTATCAATACTGGAACATCTTGAATTATTAATTGAAAATGGATATACTAAGAAAAAGGCTATTAAAGAGGTTTCTAAAATTAGAGAACTTCCAAAGAGTGAAGTTTATAAGGAAGCTATAGCAATAGATGCAAGACCTGAGTTTAGAGAATAAGATTAGAAAAGAGGGGAAATTATGGCTGATAAAACTTTTTATGTAACTACACCAATTTATTATCCAAGTGATCG
>JBNJEB010000050.1:0-10242 GCA_051745425.1 Bacillota bacterium | reverse complement strand
TGACATAATATCTTCTAAATTATTCCCCAGTTTTTCTGCATCAGCCAAGATAAACACCTACTTTCTAGGTCACTGGATTTTCAACTTTGCCACCTTTTAAAGCAGCAACTAAATCAGAAGCAGCTTTTTCTGCAAGTTCATAACGGGCTTCCCTGGATGCACTCCCAATATGAGGGGTCAAAACAACATTATCAAGTTCTAATAGTCCTGGCTCTATTTCTGGTTCATTTTCAAAAACATCTAAAGCCGCTCCTGCTATAATCCCCTCTTTAAGAGCTTCTACCAGGGCTTTTTCATCAATTATTGGCCCTCTGCCTGTATTTATTATATATGCTGTTTCTTTCATTATTTGTAGTTCTTCTGTACTAATTAGATGATATGACTCAGGATTTAATGGAGCATTTATTGTTATATAATCTGATTCAGCAAGTAATTTTGATATATCTTTATATTCAACCCCCAGTTTTTTTTCAGCTGCAATTGATAATCTATTTCTTTTATTATAAAAAACTTCCATATCAAAACCAGCAGCTTTCCTGGCAACAGCCTGACCTATATCGCCAAAGCCAATAATACCAAGTTTTTTACCATAAATATCATTGCCCATTAATAATTGAGGTCCCCAGCCCTTAAATTTTCCAGCTCGTAAAAATTTATCTGCTTCAACCACTCTCCTGGCAACGGCCATTAATAAAGCCCAGGTCAATTCGGCAGTAGCCTCTGTTAAAACTTCAGGTACATTCGTAGCAATGATGCCTGCCTCTTTCGCAGCTTCAACATCTATATTATTATAACCTACTGCCAGATTACTCACTGCCTTTAAATCAGGACAGGCCTCTATTAATTCTCTATCGATTTTATCACTTAACATCACCAGAGCTCCGTCCTTATCCTTTAAATTATCAATTAGTTCCGGCTTTGAAAGCTGTTCATCTTTTTCATTAACTGTGACATCACAGTTTTCTTCCAGAATATTCATTCCAGTTTTAGGAATGATTCTGCTTACATAAACTTTTGGTCTTTTCAAGCTATCACCCCTATAATCGTTCAGTCTTATAATCTTTTGCTTCTTCTTCGCCACGTACAACCCTCAAACCTCCAGAAGCAAGATGCTCCATTTCCTCTGCCCCTGGATAAACAAAAACAGGAGCCAGATAAGAAATCATCTCTTCAATAGCCTCTGTAAGATATTCAGAATTAGCAAGTCCACCAGTTAAGAAAATAGCATTAACCTCTCCTTTTAAAACTGCTGACATTGAACCAATCTCTTTTGCAATCTGATAAACCATGCCATCATAAATAAGCCTGGCTTTCTCATCACCAGCAGAAATCCTATCTTCAATCTCTCTGCCGTCAGCTGTACCTAAATAAGCAGTCAGACCGCCTTTTCCCACTAATTCTTTTTGAAATTCTGACTGTTCTGGTTCATTCTCAAAAATATAATTTACTAAATCAAGAGCAGGTAAAGTCCCAACTCTTTCAGGTGAATAAGGCCCCCCTTGATTTGCATTATTTACATCTATTATTTTACCATACTCCAGGGCGGCAATTGAAATTCCCCCGCCTAGATGAACACCTATCTGATTAATTTCAGTAAAATTTTCCCCTAATTCATTTGCAACTTTTCTGCCAACAGCCTTTAAGTTTAAAGCATGGGACTGACATTTTCTTGGTAATTCTGGCAACCCGGAAAGCCTGGCAACAGGTTTAAACTCATCAACAGCCACTGGATCAACTATATAAGCATTTGTTCCAACTTTTTCCGCAAAATCATAGGCAATAATAGCTGCTAAATTTGAAGCATGTTCACCATTTTCTCCAGACTTCAAGTCTTCCATTATAGCATCTCCAACTAAATATGTCCCCCCAGGTATTGGGTTCAATAAACCTCCTCTGGCAACAAAGAAATCAAAATTTTCCAGCTGATAGCCTGCCTCTATACAGGCATTTAATATCAATTCCTTCCTCCAGTTTAACTGATCAACTATCTTATTAAATTCATCTATTTCATCTCTTGAATGGTTCAGATTTTTTGACCATTCCTCTTTTTCACCATTAAAAACAGCTATTTTTGTTGAAGTCGAACCTGGATTAATTATTAATGACGTTTCCAAATTACTCACCTCGTTTAATTATTATTTAGCTCATTTAAAGCTTTAGCCGGCCAATTTCTATCTTTTAATTGAGCCCGACCAACTCCTATAAGTTCTGTTCTTCCAGAAACCAATAATTCCTCTGCATACCCAGCAGTTTTTATTCCACCTGCAATTAAAATTGGCGGTAGATCTTTTTCTGAAATAAAGTCTTTGAATTCATCTGCCAGATAAGCAGTAAATCCTTCCTGACCTTCATCTAATACATCATAACCTTTTAAACCTCCAGATAAATCAAGTAAATCTATAGAATCCAGATATGGCATAATTCCTTCTGCTGCCTCCACAGGTTTTAAACCCTCTTCATCAAAATCATCAGCACCCAATCTAAGAGCCAGAGGAAAATCATCGCCAATAACTTCTCTTATAGATTCAATCACCTCTCCAATAATTCTAAATCTATTACTTAAGGAACCACCATATTCATCTTCCCGCTTGTTTGTCAGAGGCGAAATAAACTGATTTAATAAATATCCATGGGCAGCATGAATTTCTATTATATCAAAACCTGCTGCTTTAGCAATTCTTGCTGATCTAGCATATAATTCAAGCAGTTCATTTATCTTGTTCCTGGAAAGTATTTCAATACTGTAATCTGCTTCAAGTCCTGGCGGTTTAATTCCAGAAGGAGAATAAGATTTGCAACCAGTAATTTTAGGGTCAGCTTTAGCCCCTGCATGGGCAAGCTGAATGCCTGCAGTTGAACCTGCCTCTTTTATTAAACTGGCAAGTTTCTTTAAACCTTCTAATTTACTGCCATCATTAATAGCCAGTTGATTTTTACTGGCCATACCGGCCTCATCAATATAACTATGTTCTACTATTATTAAGCCATTTCCTGTTCTATCTCTATAATAATCCAATAATTCATCAGTAACTCTGCCATCATCAGTTGCTTTCCCACTGGCTAATGGCGGTAATACAATTCTATTTTTTAAAATTAAATTATTTATCTGAATTGGGGTTAATAATTCAAAAGTTTCAGGCATTTATTCTGCCTCCTTTAAAAAATTCACTAGATCATTGACTGCTTTTTTTTCATCATTTCCTTCTGCTCTAATTATTATTCTATCTCCTTTACCTGCAGCAAGGGCCAGCAAACTAATTATACTCTTACCGTTAGCTGGTTCTCCATCATGAACTAATTCTATTTCAGAATTATATTTTCCTGCTCGCTCAACAAAGCTGGCTGCTGGTCTTGCATGCAGGCCATACTTGCTTGTAATTTTTATCTCTCTTTCATACATCCTTATTTCCCCCTGACAAAACCTGTTAATTCTCTAAAAGCCTCAAAGATTTCTCTGGTTTCTAAACCTACATTTCCATCACCAACAATTTTATCATCTATTTTTATTACAGGCATTATTTCAGTAGTAGTTCCAGTTAGAAAAACCTGATTTGAATTTAATAATGTATAATAGGGAATACTCTCTTCATTTACTTTATAACCTAACTCAGGGGCAAGTTTATGAATAACTGTCTGTCTGGTTATACCATTTAAAATATAATTTGTTGCAGGTGGAGTTATAATTGTATCGCCCTCAACAATGAATATATTAGAGCTAGAACCTTCAGTTATAAAACCGTCCCTTGTCATCACAGCTTCATAAGCACCTGCTTTTTTGGCTTTCTTCTTTGCCAGTATATTTGGTAGAAGGGCTATAGACTTAATATAACAACGTGTCCAGCGTTCATCTGGCAGTGTAATAATTTTAACCCCTTCTTCAAAATATTTTTCCGGATTAGGATTTAAGGGACCTGCTTTCATTATGATAATCGGCTCCATGTCATCTGGATAAGCATGACTCCTTGAAGCAACACCTCTGGATACCTGCACATAAAGTTTGGCATTTCTATCTGCATAATCTGTCTCATTTATATAATTTTTAGCTTCTTTAATTAAAGTTTCAGCCGGAGGAATTTCGATATCAATTTCACTGGCTGAAAATACAAGCCTTTCCATATGTTCATCTAAAGTAAATGGCTCCCCCTGATAAAAGGCCACTACTTCATAAACTCCATCTGCAAATTGATAGCCTCTGTCTTCTATATCTATCTTAGCATCTTCTCTGTTAATTATATTTCCATTAAAATAAATTTTATTACCCATTAATATTACCACCTATTTCAGTTTTTTAGAAAAAATAATTAATTATTCTCAAAGCCAGATTTAAAATAAGACTCAGGAGAATCATTGTAGTAATCGGAAAATATAAATTAAAATTATCTCTTTCAATTCTAATATCTCCTGGTAAATTTCCAAACCAATTAAATAGATCTAAACCTGATAATACAATAAGGCCAATTAAAACCAGAAGTAAACCTATCCCTATTATTAGTCTACCGAGAGTTTCAAGATCATACACATTTAATCACCTGGATTAATTTATTTTAAAGAGTTTCAAACCATTTTGAGTAGTTATTTCTGCTGTCTTCTCAATTGTAAGGTTATGGCATTCCGCTACCTGCCTGGCAACCTCTTTTACTCTGGCAGGCTCATTTCTCCGGCCACGAAAAGGTTCAGGTGACATATATGGCGAATCTGTTTCAACTAAAATTCTCTTAATCGGGGTATTACTAACTATTCTTCTTAACCATTCAAGATTTTTAAAAGTAATTAGTCCAGTAAAACCAATATGAAAATTCAAATCTAATAAATCTTTAGCCATTTCTGAACTACTGGAATAACAATGAACTACACCTCCATTCTCAGGGTCCCATTCCTCTCTCAAAATATTTATTGTATCTTCCTCAGCCTCTCTACTATGAATTATGACTGGCAAATTCAGGCTTTCTGCAAGTCTTAATTGAGCTCTAAAAGCCTGGCGCTGCTCATCTCTTGGTGAATTATCATAATGATAGTCCAGACCTATTTCACCAAATGCTACAACTATTTTATTCTCTGCCAGTTTTTGAAGCTTTTTAGCAATTTCAATACTATAGAGGGATGCTTCATGGGGATGAATACCGACTGCCGCATAGATCCCCTCAAATTCATCTGCTAATTTTACAGCTCTCTGGCTGGATTCTAAATCAGCACCGCAGTTCAAAATATATTTAACCCCTTCTGCTCGAGCCCTTTCAATCACTTTCTTTCTATCTTTATTATATCTTGGAAAGTCTATATGTGCATGACTGTCAAATAACTCCATTTATTATCACCTTTCTATTTTCTATAATTCTTTGTTCCTATTATATCCTGCTATAAAGGTCTATGCAAGATGTAACAGGCAAAGAATTTAAATGTATTCAACTATATGGTATAATAAACGAGAAAATCAGTTAAACAATTACGGAGTTGATTAAATTATGGATATGTATTTTGACAATGCAGCTACAACCAGTGTATCAAAAAAGGCTGCAGAAACTGCTTATAAAGTAATGACAGAAAGTTACGGAAATCCTTCATCAATTCATAATAAAGGAATTGAAGCTGATAAAGTCTTAAAAGAAAGCCGCAAAATTATTGCTGATTATCTAAAAGTTAATTCCGAGCAGATTCTCTTTACCTCCGGGGGCACAGAGGCAAATAATCTTGCTATCCAGGGGGCTGCAGGTATTCGTTCCGGGAGAGGATGCCATATAATTTCCAGTCAGATAGAACATCCTTCTATTTATAAACAACTTGATCAGTTAAAAGAAGCAGGCTATGAAATCACAATGGTTAAACCTGATTCTTCTGGAATAATAAACCCTAAAGATGTAATATCTGAAATAAGAGATAATACAATCTTAATATCTATTATGTATGTCAATAATATTACAGGTGCTATCCAGCCAATCAAAGAAATCAGCCAGAAAGCCAGGAAATTAAATGAAAAAATTATTATCCATAGCGATATGATCCAGGCACTGGGAAAGGTAGAATGTTTGCCTGGAGAATGGGAAATAGATTTAGCCAGCTTTAGTGGTCATAAATTTCATGGTCCAAAGGGAACTGGTTTTATATATTTAAATAAAGATCATTATGTAGAGCCAATCTTATATGGTGGTGGTCAGGAACGCAAATTAAGGAGCGGAACAGAAAATCTTCCAGGAATAGCTGGCATGGCAAAAGCTATGGAAGAATTAAATAAATCTAATGATTATAATAATCCAATTAACGCTATTAAAAAACATATAATTAATAGACTTGAAAAAGAAATACCAGAAATTATTATAAATACACCAGATAAGTCTGCTCCCCACATTGTTAATGCTTCTATTCCAGGGGTTCCAGGAGAAGTTATAGTAAATGCCTTAAATCAAAAAGGTATTGCCATATCAAGTGGTTCTGCCTGTGGAGTCAGTAATATCAAAACTGATCATGTATTGGAAGCAATGGGTCTGGATGAAGAAATTACATCAAGTTCGATTAGAATCAGTTTATCAAAATTTAATACCCAAAAAGAAGCTGATAAACTGATAAATATTTTAAAAGAAGAGCTCAACTTTTTATTATAAAATACAGGAGTGATTAAATGTATAAATTAATTATAATTAGATATGGTGAAATGGGGCTTAAAGGCCATAACTTTTCAAAGTTTGCCGATGCCCTGGCTGAGGATTTAGAGAGACGACTTGAAAATAAATTAGATTTTAACCTGGATAGAACATTTGGGAGATTCTTTTTATATTTTGAAGAAGAAAAATCAGAAATCAGCCAGGAAGTTATAGAAACATTAAAAACTGTTCCAGGAATAGTCTCTTTCAGTCCAGCAGTTAAATTAGAGCCTGAAAGTGAAATTAAAGATTTAAGTGAAACTGCATTGCAACTTTTTCAAAAAAAGAATCCAGCCTTGCCTTCAACTTTTAGAGTTAGAACAAATCGAGCAAATAAAGGTTTCCCCTTAGAAAGCCCCCAGGTTAGTAGAAAAGTAGGCGGGCATATTCATGAAAAAATTAATCAGGGTGACAATGAACAGCTATCTGTAGATTTAGATAATCCTGATATAACACTGGAGCTGGATATCCGCAAAAGTGGTATCTATTTATTTATAGATACCTATGCAGGAACAGGAGGTCTACCTGTAGGCAGTGCTGAATCTGCTTTATTACTGCTTTCAGGAGGAATAGACAGCCCAGTTGCAGGCTGGGAGATGATTCGCCGGGGGGTAAAATTAAACTTTATTCATTTTCATACACCGCCTTATACAGGTGAACGAAATCTTGAAAAAGTGAGAGAGCTTGCAAAAGTCCTGGCAAAATATAATGGCGATACAAACCTCTATATTGTAAATATAACAAAGTTACAGAAAGAAATTCATAAAAGCTGTCATGATGATTATTCTATTACTATTTTAAGAAGAATGATGCTGAGATTAGCTTCTAAATTAGGTCTAGAAATAAATGCCCAGGCTTTAATCACTGGAGATAGTGTTGGCCAGGTTGCCAGCCAGACACTAGCAAGCCTGAGAACAATCGGTGATGTTGCCGAACTGCCTCTCCTCAGGCCATTAATAACCCGAGACAAAGATGATATCATCAAAGAGGCAAAGGAAATCGGAACCTATGAAACTTCAACTTTACCCTTTGAAGATTGCTGTTCATTATTTTTACCTGATAGCCCAATTACCAGGCCGAGGCTAAAAAGAACAGAACAGACTGAAAGCAATCTCAATTTTAAACCTCTGATTGAAGAAGCATTTGCAGATATTGAAAAAGAAAGAATTCAAGGAGAGAATTAATTAATGTCAGATAAAATCAGTTTACTCAAAAAGAAATTAAAGAAAGCCAGGATAAGCTTTAAAGAAAATGAACCCCTCTCAAAACATACCTCTTTTGAAGTCGGTGGTCCTGCCAGCATTTTTATTGAACCAACAGACAAATCCAGCTTAATTAAATCTTTAGAACTTGTTAATGAATTTAAAATTAAGTATTTTGTTTTAGGCGGAGGCAGTAATATAATTGTTTCAGATAAAGGTTTTAAAGGAGCAATTATAGCTATGGCTAAATTAAATAAAGTCAGTTTTCAGGACAATAAAGTTATCGCTGAAACAGGAATCTCTTTAGAAAAACTATGTAATGAAATCGCTGATAACAATCTTACAGGAATGGAATTTGCCTGTGGTATCCCTGGAAGTCTCGGCGGAGCAATATTTATGAATGCAGGAGCATATGGTGGAGAAATGAAGCAGGTAATCAAAAAAGTTAAATTATTTTCCAGTGATAAAGGTATTATCGAATATCCCAAAGATAAATTAGATTTAGGTTATCGTCATAGTCTTCTTCAGGAAAATGATCTAATAGCTTTAGAAGCAATCCTGGATTTAAATCCTGCCCCTAAATCAGATATAAAAAATAAAATGGAAGAATTAAACGAAAAACGCTGGGCCAAACAACCTATGGATTACCCAAGTGCTGGTAGCGCTTTTAAGAGGCCTCCAGATAATTATGCCGGTTCACTTATCGAAGAAACTGGTTTAAAGGGTCAAAAATCAGGTGGGGCTATGGTTTCAAACAAGCATGCCGGCTTTATTATAAATTATAATAATGCCAGGGCTGCAGATATTATTGATTTAATGATCACTGTCCAAAACCAGGTCAAAAATAAGTTTGATATCCAGTTATATCCTGAGCCCCGATTCTTAGGCCAATTTGATAAATTACCTGAACTGGACAATTAATTTAATATCTAAAAATTTAAAGGGACAGTTAGCTTACTGTCCCTTTTCTTATCAGTTCTAATTTTTCTGGCCTGGAAAGTTGTTTAATCTCATATTCTCTCTTCATTGCTTCACTCTTATTAGAAAATTCCTCTAAATAAACCAGTTTTACCGGCCCTCTTCCTCTAGTATACTTAGCTCCGGTACCAGAATTATGCTCTGCTATCCTTCTTGGCGGATCATTAGTATATCCGGTATAAAGGCTATCATCAGTGCATTTAACAATATAGACATAGTCCATTTTAATTATAAGCTTGCATCTAATTTAACTAAATCTAACAGATGCTGCTTTTCTTCATCAATTAATTTTTTTATTATATCAACTGTATCACCAGAATGGTTATCCAGCATTTCAGTATAAAGCAGAATTGAATCCTTCTCTGCCTGAATTGCTAGTTTTAAGACTTCCTCTATTGAAGCAAACTCTTTATCAATTAATTCATCCCCTGGAAAGACTGCAAATTCAACTAAAGCATTAAGATAAGTACTTACCTCTTCATTATAAACATGGTCTTCTTTTACATTTGAATTTTCTTTTATAGATTTACCTAAATTATTAAATCTTTCAAAATGATCCTTTTCATCTCCAGCCAGTCTTATAAACAATTCTCTAACTTCCTCATTATCTGTCTTGTCTGCCTGAGACCTATAAAAATTCAGACCCCTTTTTTCAATATCTTTAGCCATCTCTATAACTTCCATTTTGCTAAATTGTTGGTTTAACATTATTCATCCTCCTATTAAGCTATTTTAGTTTCTCACTACTATATATTATCTTACATTATCAAAGAATAGATATCAATAAATATCTTTCAAGAAAACTACAACCACGATATATTGTGGTTGATTTTAAAAAATAGTACCATATATAGAGATTTATTATTTAATTTAACAGTAATATCTGATATAATATAAAAAGACAAATCAAAAGTAAAGGTGGTAATAAAAATGATTGAACCAGAACTTACAGAAAATAGTATTCGAATTTTGGAAGCTAGATATCTTAAAAAAGACCCAGAGGGTAATCTTATTGAAACACCTAAAGACATGTTTTTGCGAGTAGCAAATAATATAGCCGAAGCTAATGCTATATATAATGAGCCTGTAGAAGAAACAGCCAGTGAGTTTTATGAAATGATGGCTAAATTAGAATTCCTTCCCAACTCTCCAACTCTAATGAATGCTGATAATGACCTTCAGCAATTAAGTGCCTGTTTTGTTCTTCCAGTCGAAGACAGCATGGATGGAATTTTTGATGCTATAAAAAATTCTGCTCTAATACATAAAAGTGGAGGTGGTACCGGTTTTAGTTTTTCCCGGCTCCGACCTAAAAATGATATAGTCAAGACAACTGGGGGAGTAGCCAGTGGCCCAATCTCGTTTATGAGAATCTTTGATGAAGCAACTAATACAGTTAAACAGGGTGGTAAAAGACGGGGCGCTAA
>JBNJEB010000049.1:0-10269 GCA_051745425.1 Bacillota bacterium | reverse complement strand
GTTGCTGTGATTGTATCATTTCAGGGCGAGCTTGCTTCTTCAGAAGGTCATCTTCTAGGTCTGCTATTGTTGATGGGGGCGGTAATCTCTGCCGGTTTATATAATATTATTTCCAGATCTATTTCTGTTAATTATACCCCTGTTGAGATAACGTTTTTTATGTGTTATACCGGTGCCATCGTCTTTAATCTAATCGGTTTAAGACTCCATGAGGGCGGTATATCTGATTATATTTCAATGTTTACCTTAACTGAGGTTTTTATTGCTGTTACATATCTTGGAGTATTATCTTCAGTTGTTGCCTTTTTTATGATGAATTTTACTTTATCTAAATTACCGGCCTCCCAGGCAGCAATTTTTGCCAATCTGACAACTGTTGTTTCAATTTTTGCCGGTGTTTTTCTAAGAAATGAACCGTTTTATGGTCCTCAGATTATTGGTGCTGTAATGATTATTTTAGGGGTCTGGGGTACTAACTATTTTGGAATTAAAGAGAATAAAAATGCGAATAAAAGAAGAGGTGAGAATTATGAAAAGAATTTTAATTAGAGGAATAACTGGCAGTATGGGAGTTGAGACAGCTTCCATGGTAATAAATCATTCAGATTATAATCTGGTGGCAGGACTGGCAGATGAAAATTTAAATGTTGATCTTTCTCGGCTGACCGGTCTGGCAAAGGCTACCGATGTTTCGATCTTTTCAGATCTAAAAGAGGCTGTGCTTTCGACAAAGCCAGATATTATGATAGATTTTACTGTTCCAGAAGGACTGCTACCGGCTTTGAAACAGGCCCTGGATTTAGATCTTGATCTTGTTGTCGGCACAACTGGTTTGAAAGAAGCTGAAATTAAAGAATTAAAAGCATATACTGAAGAAAAGTCGGCTACAACTATGTTAATCCCTAACTTTTCATTAGGGGCTGTTTTGATGATGGAATTTGCCTCAAAGGCCAGTAAATATTTCCCAAGAGCTGAAATCATTGAGGGTCATCATGAAAATAAGATAGATGCCCCTTCCGGAACTTCAATAGCTACTGCAGAAAAATTAGAGAAGACCGAACCATTTTTAAAGGAAGAAGAGATTGAATATACAATTGAAGGAGTCCGGGGCGGTGAAAAGAATAATGTCAGAATTCATAGCCTGAGATTGCAAGGTTTGATGGCCAGACAGGAAGTTATTTTTGGCGGCCAGGGACAGACTTTTACCCTGACCCATAATACAATTTCCAGAAGTTCTTATATGCCTGGTGTGAGACTGGCTCTGGATAAGGTTGAAGATAAATCAGGCTTTATTTATGGACTTGATAAATTATTGGATTGATTTAAGGAGGTTTTTTATGAGTTATAATGTTGGAGTTTTAGGAGCATCTGGCCTGGTTGGCCAGGAGATTGTTGGAATTTTAGAGGAGAGAGAATTTCCTCTTAATAATATAAGGTTATTTGCCAGTGAGCGTTCAGCTGGTAAGACTGTTGAGTTTAAAGACAAAATAATCGAGATTGAGAAATTAACTGTTAAGAAAGCAAAAGAATGCGATATTCTACTCTCTAGCATGCCCTCAGGAATTAGTGAAGAGATTATACCTGAAATTGCAGATAGAGATACTATTGTTATCGATAATTCTTCAGCTTTTCGGCAGGTTGATGGAATACCCTTGATTGTACCTGAAGTAAATAGGAGAGCTATTCCTGAAAAGCCTGAGATTATTGCCAATCCTAACTGTTCAACTATTCAGCTGGTCTTAGTTTTAAAACCCCTGGCTGATAGCTATGGACTGGATGAGGTTGTTGTCAGCACATATCAGTCAGTCTCTGGTAGCGGACAGAGAGCTTTAGAATCATTAAAGGAAGAATCTGCAGAAAATCTTAAGTCTGGCAGTAAGAAAGCGAAATATTATGAGCGGCCGATTGCCTTTAACCTATTGCCGGCTATTGATTATTTTCATGATGACGGTTTTTCCAATGAAGAGGTTAAGATGTTAAATGAGTCCAGGAAGATATTAGGGGAGCCTGAATTACATTTAAATGCCACCTGTGTCAGGGTTCCTGTCTATTATGGCCATGCAGAAAGCTGTTATCTTAAGTTAAATAAAGATTTTAAGCTCGATGATATAAAAAATCTACTGGCTGCTGCTCCTGGGGTAAAGCTTTATGACAATCCTGAAAAAGCAGAATATCCTGAGCCGATTTTATCTGAAGAGACAGATCAGACTTTAGTTGGTAGAATTAGAAGAGATAGAGTAAATTCACAGGCTTTAAATCTATATATTGCAGCCAATAATATCCGCAAAGGGGCGGCTTTAAATGCTGTTCAGA
Source organism: Bacillota bacterium (assembly GCA_051745425.1). Classification (GTDB taxonomy): domain Bacteria; phylum Bacillota; class Halanaerobiia; order Halanaerobiales; family Halarsenatibacteraceae; genus Halonatronomonas. The sequence goes on along the minus strand of JBNJEB010000049.1, from coordinate 7,956 downwards.
TTGCTGAAGAACTGGTCTAATTTTAACTGGGGCTGGTTAATATGAATGTGATAATTCAAAAATTTGGAGGTAGTTCCCTGGCAACCTTTTCTGAGCGGGAAACTGCCTGTAAACAAATAATTAAGTCTGTTAAAGCCGGGTATAAGCCTGTAGTTGTTGTCTCAGCTATGGGCAGAGCTGGAGCAGCTTATGCTACTGATACTTTACTGGATTTGCCTGGAAATAGAGATAATTTATCGGCCAGGCAGCAGGATTTGCTGGCCTCCTGCGGCGAGGTGATTTCCTCGGTGATAATTGCAGGTCAGTTAACTGATCTAGATTATCCGGCCCAGTCCCTTACTGGAGGCCAGGCTGGAATTATAACTGATGATAATTTTGGGGCCTCCAGGATAATTGCTGTTAAACCGGAAAGAGTCCTCAATCTGCTTGAAAAAGATATAATTCCTGTTGTTGCAGGCTATCAGGGTTTAAGTCAGGCCGGTGAGATAACCACCTTGGGTAGAGGAGGCAGTGATACTACTGCCAGTGCCCTGGGCTATGCTCTGGATGCTGAGAAAATAGAGATATTTAGCGATGTAGACGGTTTAATGACAGCAGACCCTTCTACATATGAGGATGTTAAAAACTTAAAGGAAGTGACCTTTACAGAAGCCTGTGAGCTGGCCTATCAGGGTGCTGAGGTAATTCATCCCAGGGCCACAGAGTTTGCTCAGGCTGGAAATATTCCTTTAAGAATTAGAGCTACCAATAATTTAAGTAATAACAGGGGCACAGTCATTAAAAAGTCCAGAGATTTAAATAAGGATCGGCCGGTTACAGGTCTGGCAGTCAGACGTCAGGTATCCTTTATAGAGATTCTCCCTGATTCCAGCAATGATTATGAGACCGGGCTTGCTTCATTCAGGCTGCTTGCTGATAATGGTATCAGTGTTGATATGATTAACATAAGACCGGAGAAAATTTCTTTTATTGTTGATAGTCCAGATTTAAATAAAGCCAGGAGCGTTCTTGCTAACTCTGGATTTGGTTTTAAGACTTCAGATAAATTTTGTAAAGTTTCAATTGTTGGCAGTGGGATGACCGGACTGCCAGGAGTTATGGCCAGAATTGTTGATGCTTTAAATACTGCCGGAATTAAGATCTATCAGACAACTGATTCCCATACCAGTATTGCCTGTTTAATAGAAAAAAGAAACGAGAAAGCTGCTATATCAGCTTTGCACGAGGCTTTTAAATTAAATCATAAGGAGTGAGTATGATGTTAGAAGGAAATCTTTATACTGCAATGGTTACACCTTTTACTGAATCAGGAGAAGTTAATTATGAGAAGGCCCGGGAATTAGCAAGTTATTTAATCGCTGAAGGCTGTGATGGACTTGTCATTTGTGGAACTACCGGAGAAGTTCCTACATTGTCACATCAGGAAAAACTTACATTATTACAGAATATTGTTGCTGAAGTTGGAGCTGAGGCTGAAATTATAGCCGGGACCGGTTCATATAATACAGAAGACAGTATAGCATTGAGTAGAGAGGCAGAGGAGATTGGCGTAGATGGGGTTATGTTAGTTGTACCTTATTATAATAAGCCACCTCAGGGAGCATTGTATCAACATTTTAAGACTGTAGCTGAAAGTATTGAGCTGCCTGTTTTGCTGTATAATGTGCCTGGTAGAACTTCCAGGAATATGGAAGCTGAGACTACTATCCAGCTGGCTGAAATTGATAATATTGTGGCTATTAAGGAGGCCAGTGGAGATTTTAATCAGGCTACAGAAATAATTGCCAGAGCCGGTGATAAAATTGATGTTTATAGTGGCGATGATTCCCTGACACTGCCTTTAATGTCTTTAGGTGGAAAAGGTGTTGTCAGTGTTGCCGGCCATTTAGTTGCTGCTGAGATAAAAGATATGATTGCTTTAGCTATGGATAATGATTTTAAGCGAGCAGCTGAAATTAATAAGAAACTCTTTCCGATCTTTACAAATATGTTTATTTCCACAAACCCGATCCCTGTTAAGACTGCCTTAAATATGCAGGGCTGGGACTTAGGTGGTTTCAGACAGCCGCTGGCTGAATTAGAAGAATCTAAAAAAGATCTCTTAAAAAACCTTTTAAAGACTTATAAACTTTTATAATTTAAGATTATGATGGCTTTTACTTGTATTTTAGTAAGTAAGGCGTTATAATAGAAACAATGGATATTTATGTGTTATTTCTTAAATGAAATAAATAAATTTAATATAAATAAAAGAACACAATTAAGTAAAATTAATTGAAATTCAAATCGGAGGTGTCTTTTTTTATTTATGTCACAAAAAAATAATGAAGCCGTCAGGATGATTCCACTCGGCGGAGTCGGCCAGATCGGTAAGAACATGATGGTGTTGGAATACGGAGATGAGATGTTAATTATAGACTCTGGGGTGATGTTTCCTGAAGATGATCAATTAGGTATTGATCTAGTTATACCTGATTTTGATTATGTCAAGAAAAACAAAGACAAAATCAAAGGGATTGTATTGACCCATGGTCATCTGGACCATATCGGTGCTCTGCCTTTTTTATTAAAGGAGATTAATGTACCAATTTATGGAACTAAATTAACATTAGGACTGTTAGAAGGCAATTTGAAAGAGCATCGTTTAATGAAAAGTAGTCGTTTAAAGGTTGTAAATGCAGGAAGCACTATTCAGGTTGGTCAGTTTAAAGTTGATTATATTAAGGTTAATCACAGCCTGACTGATACCTGTGCCCTGGCAATTCATACACCTTTAGGGCCGATAGTTTATGCCAGTGATTTTAAGTTTGATCAGACTCCAGTTGATGGAGAGGTTGCTGATTTTCATAAACTTGCCGAGTTAGGCCATTCAGAGCCTGGCGTATTAGCTCTTTTCTCTGACAGTACAAATGTTGAGCGGAAAGGTTACACAATGTCAGAAAAAGTTGTTGGCGAGACAATTGACGATATATTTTATCGGGCTACCAATAGGATAATTGTTGCAACTTTTGCTTCAAATATTCACAGAATTCAGCAGATTCTTGATGCTGCAGTCAAATATGGCCGAAAGATTGCCATAACTGGCCGGAGTATGATTAATAATGTTGAAATAGCCAGAAGACTTGGCTATATTAATGTGCCTGATGATATGATTGTTGATATAAGAGATATGGGGCATATTGCTGATGATGAAATTGTTATTATAACTACAGGAAGTCAGGGTGAACCGATGGCTGCATTGACTAGAATGGCCAGGGGAGACCATTATCATATTAATATTAAAAATGGTGATACTGTAGTAATTTCAGCATCTGCTATCCCTGGAAATGAGAAGTTTGTTGGTCAGACTATTAATCAGTTATTTGAACGGGGAGCCAATGTAATATACGAAGATGTGTCAGGTGTTCATGTTTCAGGTCATGCCAGTCAGGAAGAGCTTAAATTAATGCTTAACCTTACTAAGCCAAAATATTTTGTGCCTACCCATGGCGAGGCCCGGCATCTACATCAGCACGCTGCATTAGCTGAAGATGTTGGAGTTCCCAAGGAGAACACTTATATAGCAGACCTTGGCGATGTAATTGAATTTAGAGAAGATAAGGTTGAAAAGGTCGATAAGGTTCAGGCTGGAGATATTCTGGTCGATGGTCTTGGAATAGGTGATGTCGGAAATATTGTTTTAAGAGATAGAAAGACTTTATCTGAAGATGGAATTATTATTGTTGTTGTAACAATTGACAGTGATGGTAATATTCAATCAGGTCCTGATATTATAACCAGAGGTTTTGTCTATATCAGAGAATCTGAAAAGCTGATTGAAGATGCTACTAATCGGGTAAAGGATGCTTTAAAAGAATGTGAAAATAAAGGAGTAACTGAATGGTCTGTTCTTAAAAAGACTATTAAAAACTCTTTAAATAATTACATTTATAAGCAGATCAAGAGAAATCCAATGATCCTGCCGATTATAATGCAGGTATGATTTAAAAATAATTAAAGATTAAAGAGACAGGCTAACACAGCCTGTCTCTTTCTAAATAAATACCAATTTAAAGAATAATAATGAATATCAAATGGATAAAAACAGGAATTCTTTTTGTATTACATATAGAGAAAATTTGGACTGAAATATCAGGTTATTGGACTTTGTGAAATTTGTTAAAAGATACCGGCAGGTAACTGTCGGGTAACCGGAGGGTCCTTTATAATTAATGAAAATTTTACACCTGAAATTAGCTTATTTGAAGATATTTTTATAATCAGTTATTGGATTCCCTGATTATGCAGGAATTATTGCACTTAAAGAGAATTAATAAATAGAACAGATATTTGTAGGAGAGGATATTATGTTGTCAGGGATTTTAAAGCCTGGAGAGAGGAAAAAAGAGATAGCCGGTATTTTAATAGCTGCCTGGGGTGTTTTTAGTGGAGTTGCCCTTTATGGCGGGGCAGCAGGGATAGCAGGCCGAATAACAGCTGACTTTTATAGGTTTTTTGTAGGAAATTCTGCCACTGTTATCCCGGTGGTACTGGTTATTATTGGCTATAAGTTAATCTTTGAAGAAGATTATAATTATAAAAGTAAAGTTCCTGGTTTTATTATTGCCTTTATTTCATTTATTACTATTTATCATATAGTCCAGGATTATGAAAGCATTTTCACTTCCGGTCTAAATGGTGATGGTGGAGGTTTGATTGGAGGAAGCCTTGCTTATTTCTTTAAAATGATTTTTGGGGTAACCGGGGCCCAGTTGATTTTAACTGCTTTTGGTCTAATCGGTATTCTTTTATTTTTTGATATTTATCTGACTGATTTATATAGAATGCTTAAAGCCAGAATCATTGAAGGTTTTAGACAGATTGGCTCAGTTGATTATCTGGGAAAAGTTAAAGCTTTAGCCGGTTTATTTATTAGTTTTTTGAAATCGCCCCTTACTCTTTTTAGAAAGATTAAAGACAAAAATAATGGCAAAGATAAAGCTAACCAGAAAAAGCAATCTAATGAGTTACAGGTTAGCAACCAGGAGGAACTGGATGTTGTAAATGACAAGAATAATGGCCTGCCTGAGTTTGAAACTGTTTCTCAAAATAAGAATAAGAAGCTGGAATCTATAGATGTAGAAGATGAGATTGAGCAGAGTTATTTCCCTGACTGGAATGATGATTATAATGATTTTGAGGTCTTTTCAGTTGAGGATAATGACAATAATGCTGATAGGGAAGTTAAAAGTATCGAGGATTATCAAAATCCTCATAGTCGATTGCTTAAAAAAAGCAGTGTTGATAGGGACCAGGTAGAAGATAAGAGTATGTTATTAGAAAAGACTTTAAATAATTTTGGTGTGGAAGCTTCTGTTATTAACGTAACCCACGGCCCTACTATTACAAGATATGAAATCCAGCCTGAGGTCGGGGTTAAGGTCAGTAAAGTTGTTAATTTATCAAATGATATAGCACTTTCTCTTGCTGCTCATGATGTTAGAATTGAGGCACCTATCCCTGGTAAGTCTGCTATCGGAATAGAGGTTCCTCATCAGGGGCCATCGATGGTGAGATTTAGAGAAATTGTGGAAAGTGAGAAGTTTTCCAGCCCTGATACCAGATTAAATCTTGGTCTGGGGAGAGCAGTTGATGGTTCTACAGTTGTTGCTGATTTAGGGAAGATGCCCCATTTATTGGTGGCTGGAGCTACCGGTTCAGGTAAGAGTGTCTGTATTAATAGTATTATTGCCAGCCTATTATATCAGAATACCCCTGAAGAATTAAAGTTATTATTGATCGATCCCAAAAAGGTTGAACTGGTTAATTATAATGGTTTACCCCATTTATTCAGTCCAGTTGTGACTGATTGTAAAAAGGCTGCTTCTACATTACAATTAATAGTTAAGGAAATGGAAGATCGTTATGATCTTTTTGCAGATTCAGGAACCAGAGGTATTGAATCATATAATAGGAAGTCAGATAACCCCCTTCCGTATATTGTTGTCATTATAGATGAATTATCTGATCTAATGATGGTGGCAGCAAATGATGTTGAAGACGCTATCTGCAGGCTTGCTCAGATGTCCAGAGCAGCCGGGATTCATCTTGTAATAGCAACCCAGAGACCTTCAGTCGATGTAATAACTGGGCTGATAAAGGCCAATATCCCTAGCAGGATTTCATTTGCAGTCTCTTCGGCAACTGATTCCAGAACTATCCTTGATACTGGAGGGGCAGAAAAGCTTCTCGGTAATGGAGATATGTTATTTCATCCAGTTGGTGCAAAAAAGCCGTTCAGGGTCCAGGGAGCTTTTATAGATAATGAAGAGATAAATAATCTGGTTAATTATTTAAGTAATCAGGTAGAACCTGATTTTTATATTGACGAAGATGAGTTTGAAGATCTGGAATTAAATCTAGATGATGAAGAGGATGATTTATTAGAAGATGCAATTAGGCTGGTAGTAGAATATCGGGCTTCAATTTCTATGTTGCAGAGAAGGCTGCATATTGGTCATTCCAGGGCTGCCAGATTAATTGATACAATGGAAGAGATGGGAATAGTTGGGCCTTATGTTGGCAGTAAACCGAGAGAAGTTTTGATATCAGAGGATGAACTAGAAAACTATTTAGATGATTAAAATTCTAACTATCAGACCAGTTTTGATTATAAAAGAGGAATATTCATATTAAATATAGAATATAATAGAGAGAGGCAAAATTTATGGAAACTTTATATATGGAATATAAGATAATTAAAAATAGACCTGGATTATTAGGTGATCTTGCCTCATTATTAGGGCTTTTACAGATTAATATTAAGACAATAGCCAGTATAGAAAATTATTATCGAGGGTTATTGCTTGAAATTAATAAACCTGAAGTTAAAGAAAGGCTTTTAAATGCATTAGGAGCAGTTAAAGAACTCGAACTTACTGGTTTAAGAACTCCTCAATTAGAAGATTTTTTAGCGATTAAGCATGGCAAAAAGGTTTCGACGAGATTTCATGAAGATAGTTATTTATTTGCCCGTCAGGATTTAGAACTGCTTATAGATTTTTTGAGTTATTATATCATTAATAATGAGGAAATATTAATTGGTATAAAAGGTAATCCCAGAATTGGTAAGACTGAAACAGCTATAGCAGCTGCTGTTCACTCAAATAAACACTGGAAATTACTTTCTACTACCTTATTAAGACAGACAACTTTAACATCTGTTCCTGAGAATATTCTTAATAGTAAAACAGTATTTATTATCGATGCAATTACAACTTTTAGGAGGGCTTCAGCTGATCATGTTAGGTTTATTAGAGAGTTTTTAAATAAACCATTACTAAAAATTATTGAGCATCCAGAATTTTTAATACGAGAGACTAATATAACATTTAAAGATTTTGACCTTTTAGTGGAATTAACTGAAGATATTGATGATAATTCTAATCATAAGCTTGATAATTACATGTATTCAATTAATAGTTTTGAATAAAACCGGGAGGGGGTCATACTTTTGGCCGTTGGTAAAACTTTAAAAGAGACCAGAAAAGAAAAAGGCATTTCTATTGAAGAAGCCAGTAAAGAGACAAAGATAAGAAAAAAATATATTTTAGCACTGGAGAATGATGAATTCAGTAAAATACCTGGGAAGGTTTATCAAAAAGCTTTTTTGAAAACTTATGCTGACTACCTGGGTATTGAAAAGGATAACATATTAGAGGAATATCAGCTTGACCAGCAATTAAATGGTGTTGAAGAGGAAAGTCTTGGTCGTAAAAGAAGATCTAAAAAAAATAAGAAGACTACATTTTTCAATTTCATTTCCAAAATTACTGGAAAAGCCATGATAATTGTTATAATCATTTTATTGTTAGGTGGTGTTATTGGTTATAACTTATTAGTCATGAATGGTGATAATGGAGGCAATGAGAATAATGGTCTGGCAGAAGTAGAACAAGAAATTGAAGAAGAGGTAAC
>JBNJEB010000048.1:0-10274 GCA_051745425.1 Bacillota bacterium | reverse complement strand
TCGCTGGTGGTTTTTAAACAGGGAGAACCTGCTAAAGATCAGTACAGGCGCTTTAAAATAAAAACAGTTTCTGGACCTGATGATTTTGCCAGTATGAAAGAGGTTATCAATAGAAGATATTCCAGGATTCTAGAAGAAGGCAGGAAACTTCCAGACCTAATATTAATTGATGGCGGAAAGGGGCAGCTAAATGTAGCTGTTGAAGTTCTTGATAAACTGGGACTGGCTCAGCTTGATATAATTGGTCTGGCCAAAAAAGAAGAAGAAGTATTTCTGCCAGATAAAAAGGAGCCAGTTATTTTACCTGCTAATTCCCCTGGGCTTTATCTTCTTCAGAGAGTCCGGGACGAAGCCCACCGGTTTGCAGTTAATTACCATAGGAAACTGAGGAGCAGAAGATTGACCCATAGTATGCTTGATCAGATCCCAGGAGTTGGACCTTCTCGCCGGAAAAGTCTACTTGAATATTTTGGATCTCTGGGAGCGATAAGATCTGCCAGTAAAGATAAATTAACTGAAGCGCCAGGGATTAGTGATGCAACTGCAGAAAAAATATATAATTATCTACAGGAACATGTTAAACCAGGTTAAATTTTTGAATTTATAACTAATAATATCTATTGACATTAGCTTAAATGCTAGATATAATAGCAATAGAATTGTGGATATTTTATCAACATTTTAAGTAATATTTTTATAATCTGAGGAGGTGAGCTTAAATGGCTTATGTAATTTCTGATGATTGTATTTCCTGCGGTGCCTGTGAACCAGAATGTCCTGTAGAGGCCATCAGTGAAGGTGATGCACAATATGTTATCGATGCTGATACCTGCATAGATTGTGGTGCCTGTGAACCTGTATGCCCAGTTGATGCTATTAGCCCTGAATAAACTTACTTATTTGCCGGAGTTTCTCTCCGGCTTTTTTTCCATTTATTTATTAAATTAAATTTAATAAATAAATCATAAATACAGTTTTAATGTAACTGTTATTAAAAGGGGAGATGATTTTTTTGAAAGAAATTAAAAAGACTGATCCAGAGATTGCAAAAATTATTGGTGAAGAGCAGGATAGACAGGATAATAATATTGAATTGATTGCTTCAGAAAATTTTGTTAGTGAAGCTGTTAAAGAAGCTGCTGGTTCCTGTTTGACAAACAAATATGCTGAAGGTTATCCTGGCAAGAGATATTATGGTGGTTGTGAAGTAGTTGATAAGGCAGAGAGACTTGCTATTGAGAGAGCCAAAGAATTATTTGATGCAGACCATGCTAATGTTCAGCCTCATTCAGGTTCTCAGGCAAATCAGGCAGTATATTTTGCAACTTTATCACCTGGTGACACTGTTTTAGCTATGGATCTAACCCACGGTGGCCATTTAACCCATGGTAGTCCAGTGAATATGTCAGGTGAATATTATAATTTTGTTCATTATGGTGTTGAAAAGAATAAAGAGGTAATAGACTTTAAGCAGGTAAAAATGCTTGCTGAAGAGTATAAACCTAAAATGATTGTTGCCGGTGCCAGTGCTTATCCTAGAATTATTAATTTCAAAAAGTTTAGAAAGATAGCAGATGATGTAGGGGCATATTTAATGGTTGATATGGCTCATATTGCAGGACTTGTTGCAACTGGCTTACATCCAAACCCTGTTGAAGAAGCTGACTTTGTTACAACTACAACCCATAAGACATTAAGAGGTACAAGGGGAGGACTAATCCTCTGCAAAGAAGAGCATGCCAAGAAGATTGATAAGGCTATTTTCCCAGGTATTCAGGGAGGCCCTTTGATGCATATTATAGCTGCAAAAGCTGTTTCTTTTAAAGAAGCCCTTAGTGATGATTTTGTAGAATATCAGGATAGAGTTGTTAGAAATGCCAGAGCTTTAGGTGAAAAATTACAGGATTATGGGATGCGGCTTGTCTCTGGAGGAACAGATAATCATCTATTACTAGTTGATTTAACTAATATGGATATTACAGGCAAAGAGGCAGAAGAAGCTCTAGATAAGGTTTCAATAACTGTTAATAAGAATACTATTCCTTTTGAAACTAGAAGCCCATTTGTTACCAGTGGAATAAGAATTGGAACACCAGCTGTAACAACAAGGGGAATGGATGAGGAAGAGATGAAGCAGATCGGTGAATTTATTTATGAAACATTAAAGAATTCTGATAATGAAGAAAAATTAGCAGAAATAAAAAAGGATGTCCTTGAATTAACAAACGAATTTAAATAAAATCGAATAAAGCGGAGCGCCTTATGGCGCTCTTTTTTTATTTGGCAGGAATTTTGCAATTTAGCTGGAATACATATAATATAGAGGTGATATAAAATGAATTATAAAATGATTGCAATTGATTTAGATAATACATTGTTAACATCTGAAAAAGAGATGGACGGAGAGACAGCAGAGTTAATTAGAGAAGCAGATAAAGCAGGAAAAAAAGTTATACTTGCCACTGGTCGAATGTTTGAGGCAGCATTACCTTTTCTTGAAAAGTTAGAACTGGATACACCATTAATAACTTACAATGGCGCTTTAGTTAAAGATAAAAATAGAAAAGTAATTCAGGAAAACTTGATTTCTAATGATTTAACTAAAGAAGTTATAAAATTTGCTGAAGATTATGGCCTGCATATACATTATTATAGTGCTGGCAATTATTATTATCGCTGGGAAAATAAATATGCAAGAGAATATGCTGAGGTAACAGGTCTATCAGGCATTGAGACCAGGGTTAAATTAGAAGATTATATTGAAAGGCCTGCTTTAAAATTATTGATTATTGAAGACGAGAAAAAAAGAAGAGAATACTTTAAATCTGAATTGTATAAATTTTATAGAAATCGTTTAAGTATATCATCTTCTATGGAAACTTATATTGAAATAACTGCATCTAATGTTAACAAAGGTAGGGCTCTGGCTGAACTTGCTGATGATTATAATATACTACCAGAAGAAATAATAGCTGTTGGTGATGGTTATAATGATCTGTCTATGCTTGAAATGGCAGGTCTGGGAGTAGCAATGGAAAATGCTCCTGAGGAAGTCAGATCAAAGGCTGATAGAATTACTCAGTCCAATGACAATCAGGGAGTAGCAAAAGTTTTAGAATATCTCTTATCTTGCAATGACAAAGCTGAGTAGATATAATTAAGGGAGGGCTTAAATTGTTAGTTGTTCAGATAATGAAAGAAGTCTTTAAAACTTTTTATGGAGGACTTTTTAAAGCTATAATCTTAAATTTAATCGGGTTCTTATTAATCTCGCCGATAGTATTTTTATTTATAAATGGTATCTACCTTGATTTTTTTATTCCTTTTATGTTACCAGCTTTTCTGCTTGGACCAATAATATTATCAGGCTTGAATTTACTTAATAAGATATATAGAAATGAAGATTTTAATTTTAAAAAGATATTGTCAACTATTAAGAAATCATTTTTTCCTGGTCTACTGGCGATAATATTTACCATCGCAGTTTATATAATTTTACTAGTAGATATCTGGTTCTTTTATGTTAGAAGTGAAGGTAATTTAATCTTTTTAGCTTTAACTGCATTATTTGCTTATTTGACTGTATTTTTTAGTATTACTCAGTTATATTTTTGGGGTTTAATGGTCTATGGCAGGGAAATTAAATTGTGGACAAAAATCAAAAGATCTTTCTTTCTGGCTGTTGATAATATTTTGCAATCTTTTTTCTGGCTGGCAATTATAATATTCATTACTGGAATATTTCTGTACTTTACTCCGATATTTCCGGCATTATATTTTAGTATTACAGGCTTTACTATAATCATTGGAACAGATAAGTTTCTAAGTACTTATAAAGAAGAGGAATATAAAACCTTAATGAGTGATGGTAAATTAAGTGATTGAAAGGAAGATATTTAATGGCTAATTATTTTATAGGAGTAGATTTAGGAGGAACAAAGATTCTTACAGCAGTTGCTGATCAGAAAGGTAATATTCTGGCAGATGTAAAAATGGCAACTGAAGTAGAAAAAGGCGAAGAATATATAATAAATATTATTGAAAAAAGTATAAGAGAAGTTGTAACTAATGCTGAATTAAATTTAGAAGAAATTAAAAGAATTGGTGTTGGTAGTCCAGGACCTCTTAGTATTAAAAAGGGTATAGTTTATGAAACTTCTAATCTTCCTTTTGAAAACTTCCCTATTGTAGAAATGTTAGAGTCAAAAGTTAATATTCCAGTTGTACTTGAAAATGACGCCAATGCAGCGGCCCTGGGTGAAAAATTATTTGGCGCAGGTATTGATAGCAAAGTTATGGTATATATCACGATTAGTACTGGTATTGGTGGTGGTTTAATTATTGAAGAAAAAGTATTCCATGGGAGCAATGATGGGGCTGGTGAAGTAGGACATATGATTATTGAACCTTCAGGACCTACTTGTGGTTTGGACCAGCATAAAGGTTGCCTTGAAGCAATGGCCTCTGGAACTGCTATTATTAGAAATGTTAAGAATGAATTAAAAAATGATTCAGATAAATGTTTGAAAAATTATTCGGGTAAGATAGAGGATATTGAGGGGCATGATATTGCAAGGGCAGCTCGAGATGGTGATATGCTGGCCAGAGAGGTTTATCAGGAAGCAGGAAGATATTTAGGAATAGGAGTTGCTAATTTAATTAATTTATTTAATCCTGATACAATAGTATTTGGGGGAGGCGTAATGAAGGCCAGGGATTTATTCTGGACTGAAATGGAACATTCTGTAGAAGAAAATGCCCTCTCAGCTTCTGCTAATGATTGTGAATTTTTAGAAGCAGTTTTAGGAGATAATACTGGAGTTATTGGTGCAATAGCTGTAGCCATAAAGGGGTGATTATTTGATAGATAAAAGGCCAGCAGTATCAGTTGAAGAAATCAAGAAAAAACTATCTATTAAATTACTGGCAGGAGAAGATAACATTAAAAGAGAAATTAGAGTTAGTGATTTAAAAAGGCCAGGGCTAGAACTGGCAGGTTATTGGAAACATTTTGTTCCTGAACGGATTCATATTTTAGGGAGAACAGAAATTTCATTTCTTGAAGGTCTTGAAAAGAAAGTCCTGATAAAAAGACTTAAGAAGTTTTATAGTTTAAATCCCAGGGCAGTTATAGTAACCAGAGATATAAAGCCTATGGATGAATTGATAGAACTGGCTAACCAATATAATATCCCTTTATTGCAGACGGAACTCTCAACTACCAGGTTTATAAGCAGGTTAACTGCATTTTTAGAAGATAAATTGGCTCCAATAATAATAAAACATGGTGTTCTGGTTGATATTTATGGGTTAGGAATTTTAATAAGAGGTGAAAGTGGGATTGGTAAAAGTGAGACTGCAGTCGAATTAATAAAAAGGGGCCACAGGCTTGTAGCGGATGACAAAATTAATATCAGAGCTATTGGAGAAAGAGAGTTAATTGGTACAGCTCCTGAATCTATCAAGCATTTTTTAGAAATGCGAGGAATTGGAATTATAAATGTTAAGAGGTTATTTGGCGCTGGAGCAGTTAAAGATTTTACTAGAATAGATATGGCGGTTCATCTAGATAAATGGAAAGATGATAAAAGCTATGAAAGACTTGGCCTTGATTCCTATGAAACTGAGATACTAGGGATAAAAATTCCGGAAATAATTATTCCAGTCAGACCAGGTCGAAATATTGCCTTAGTTCTAGAAGTTGCAGCCATGAATCAGCGTTTAAATTTTATGGGTTATAATGCTGCGGAAGATTTGATGGAGAAAATTAACGAGAAGGAAGGTTAGGAGAGCCTCTCATGAGTCGCAAATTTATTTTGATTTTTTTAGTAGTTTTAATATTATTACCCGGATTGATTTTAGCTGATAATAATCTAGATAGTGAGGATGTTGAGACCATTTATTATGGTGTTGACCCTTTAGATGATGATTATGGGCCCGGTTCTTATAAATATCCAGGCCATAAGGTTTTTGAACCAGGGCAGGGTCATTATGACTTAAAATCATTTGAAATTCAGGATATTGGAGAAGAATATAGATTCATCTTTGAATTAGGGAAAATTGAAAATCCCTGGGATGGTGTCTATGGTTTTAGTCATCAATTAATTCATATCTATTTTGATGTTGAGTCAACAGAAGGTCAGGCTGAATTGTTTAGACCAGGAGCAAGGATAAAACTTAATCCAGATTTCCCCTGGGATTATCATCTTCAGTTTAGCGGCTGGTGGCTTAGATTGATGGAACCAGATGATGATCCAGAAGATCTTATAAGAGATATTTTAAATATAGATGCTGAGACTTCTCCCTGGGATATCTATGATACTAATGTTAAAGTTTTAGAAGATAAAATTTTGCTGGACCTTTCAAAAGATTATCTTGGAGATATTCAAGGTAGTAGGTTCTATTTATTTCTTGGCGGTTTTGATCCATTTGGAGAAGATAATTTTAGACCGGTACATGATTATAGAACAAATTGGTCATTTTTCTATGATCAAAGTTTAAATAATGACCCTGATAAATTTAATCACAAAGAGACAACCAGAGTTATAGATTATTTTTATCCAGAGGCAGAGTATCAGGAAAAATATCTTGGGGTAAACTTTGATGAAATGGAATATTTAGAACCAGTAGAAATTCCAGCACCAGAAAGAACAATTATAGAAGTTATTCGAGATTATAAATATTTAATCGCAGTTACATATGTTTTGTTGAGTTTTTTGATTATTTCATATATTTTATATTATATTATGAGGAGTGCCAGTAATGAATAAAGAGGCCTTAAGGTTTTGCCGAAGAATATTAAAGGAAGTTTCAAGAAGTTTTTCCCTGACTATACCAATGCTGGATTCTGAGATTAAAAATGCAGTAATGATAGTATATCTGCAGGATAGGCTTCTTGATAACTTTGAAGACGAATTACCAGAACTTGAAGATGAGAAAAGAAAAAAGTTAATGGACAAAGTAGTAGAGGTTTTTAATCCTGCTCATCGTCAGGAACCTCCTGAGATCCAGGAAATAAAGGAATATTCAGATGATTTTATTGATGATTCTTTAAAAGTTTTAACTGCAAATGTTGATCTTCTCTGGGAAGCTTATCATGGTCTTGATTCTTATGTAAAGGCAAGGTCCTTTTACTGGTTAAAAGAAATGAACTCTGGTATGCAAATATATTTAGATAAAGAAATTAATACTTTTGCTGATTTAGATGAATACTGTTATTATGTTGCTGGAACTGTAGGCGGCTTTCTTTCAGATTTGATTATTACTAAGTATAATGTTTCTAAAAATAATGCCAGAACCTTAAAAGATAATTTTAATGAGGCAGGATTATTTTTGCAGAAAGTGAATATTACCAGAGATATCCGTGAAGATATCCTGAACCGGGATAGAATATTTTGGCCTCTGCAGGAATTAGGTTTAGAGAGGGAACAGTTATTAAGTAAGGATTATAAAGATAAGGCAATGTCAGCTCTGCAAAAAATGGTAGAAAATATTGAAAAACATGTTCCTGCATTAATTGAATATTATAATGCATTGCCAGATGAAGCAAGTGGGTATAAAAGATTTTTTGCAGTTAATAACGCCCTTGGGCTGGCAACAATAGATCGGTTGAGCAATAATCAGGCAGTCTTTTATAGTTCAAAACCTGTAAAAGCTTCAAAATTAGAATTTATGGCAATAATGAAATCACCAGAAAGAAAGCTAAACGAATTTGCTAAAAAAATCGATTTATAAATAGTTGGTTGATTAGTTTGAAAGGTGGTTAAAATGCGTTTTATTATAATAACAGGAATGTCAGGTGCTGGGAAATCTCTAGCTTTGGATACACTTGAAGATAAAGGTTATTACTGTGTAGATAATCTGCCGCCAGCATTAATAATTAAATTTGCAGAATTATGCAGTCATTCAGGCCAGGAGAAGGTAGCTTTAGTAAGTGATATAAGAGGACGCCAATTTTTTGAGGAGTTAATCAATTGCTTAAATGAACTTGATCAAGATGGTTTTGATTATGAACTATTATTTTTAGAAGCTGAGGATAATACTTTAGTACAGAGATATAAAGAAACTAGAAGAAGACATCCTCTTGATGAAGAGGGGAGACTTTTAGAAGCTATCAAAAAAGAAAGAAACCTGCTGTCTGAAATCAAAGGTAAAGCAACTAAAATAATTGATACCAGTAAATTTTCAGTTAATAAATTTAAAGAAGATTTAGATCGTACTTTTGGGAATGATAAAGAAGGCCGGGGTGGAATTTTAGTATCCTTAATATCCTTTGGTTTTAAGTATGGTCCTCCGATTGATGCAGACACTATTTTTGATGTCCGTTTTATGCCTAATCCCCATTATATTGATAATCTCAAGCCAAAGACTGGAAAAACAGACGAAGTTCAGGAATATATTTTTAAATGGCCAGTAGTAAATAGGTTTTATGATAAATTGTTTGATTTAATGAAATTTCTACTTCCTGAATATATCAAAGAGGGTAAGAGTCATTTCACTATTGGAATAGGTTGTACCGGTGGCAAGCATAGATCTGTTGCTTCTGTAATTCGTTTGAAAGAATATTTAATAGGATTAGGGTATAAGGTTAACCTGGAGCATAGAGATATAAACAAATAGGTGGCGGTTATTTTGAAATTACTTAAATGGTTTTATCCTGGGATAAAACTAAAAAGATGGATATTTTTATTATTATTAGGTTTATCATTTGTTATAATTGGCCTATTATTGGTTTTTAATAGGCAGTTATTAGGTTATATTCAAATTAATATTGATACCTGGGTTGAGATGATAGATTTACCTAGACAGTTAGTTACCAATCTTTTAGGGGCATTATATCTTATTGGGGGTATAATTCTAGTTATTTTTTCTCTGAAAAAAATGTTTGATAGAATAAGTCATAAAAATGAAAAACTAGTTGATGATTTATACCAAAAAGAAGTTTTACAAAAAGGCCCTAAGGTTGTTGCACTTGGTGGTGGTACCGGACTTTCAACATTACTAAGAGGTTTAAAATTAAAAACAAGTAATATTACTGCTATTGTGACTGTAGCTGATGATGGTGGTAGTTCAGGTAAGTTAAGGGATGAACTCGGTATGCCCCCACCAGGTGATATTAGAAATTGTCTGGTTGCTTTAGCAGATACAGAACCTTTAATGGAGGAGCTTTTTCAATATCGTTTTAGTAATGAAGGGCATTTAGTCGGTCATAGTTTTGGTAATTTATTTATAGCTTCAATGTCAGAGGTATTAGATGATTTTGAAGAAGCAATAAAAGAATCCAGTAAAGTTTTGGCAATTAGAGGTCAAGTTTTACCAGCAACAAGTGAAAATGTTCAGCTTGGAGCAATATATAAAGATAATACTAAACAAATAGGTGAATCGTTAATTCCTGTTGCCGGTAAAGAGATAGACAAGGTTTTTCTTGAACCCTCAAATTGCAGGCCTTCCCAGAGAGCTCTTGAATCTATAAAAGAAGCAGATATAATTGTATTAGGACCAGGAAGTCTTTATACCAGTTTACTACCTAATTTATTAATAGATGAGATCCAGGAGGAGATAAAAAATAGTTCGGCAACAAAGGTCTTTATCTGTAATGTTATGACGCAGCCAGGAGAGACCACTAATTTTTCAGCTGCAGACCATCTTAAAGCAATTTATAATCATACTGGAGACAATATTTTTGATTGGATTGTTGTAAATAGGAAACAGATATCTGGCAAATCAGTGCGGAGATATGAAGAAGAAGGAGCATTTCCAGTAGAAGTTGATTATGAAGCATTAAAGAAACTAGATGTAAAGATAATGGAAGAAGATCTTCTTGTTAAAAGTCAAGATAATACGTATTTGCGTCATAATCCAGAAAAATTAGCTAATGTTGTTTTAAATCTTCTAAAAGAAAAATAGTTGGGGGCTTAAATAATGTCCTTTACAGATAAAGTTAAACACGAACTAATTAGATATGAAAATCAGACTTTCAATGAGAGAAAAGCAGAACTTGCTGCTTTGTTGAGGATAACTGGATCTATCTCTATTATTAATAAAAAGCTGTCTGTCCAATTAAAATTAAAGTATGGTGATTTAGCTCGTTTGATTTATAGATGGTTAAAAAATAACTATCAATTAGAAGTAGAAATAATTGTCAGGAAAAATACCACTTTACAAAAAGAACAATATTATGAATTAAATTTGCCTCCTCAAGATAAGTTAGAAATATTATTAGCTGATTTAGGAATATTTAATAAAGAAAGAGGACTTGATTTTTCAATAAAGTC
>JBNJEB010000047.1:0-10494 GCA_051745425.1 Bacillota bacterium | reverse complement strand
GGTTCAGCAGGCCCAAAATCAGGCTAACAGTCAGGGTAGTAAAGCTGTGCATGTAGATTTTAAGGTTTAAGATTATAGCTTAAATAATATTATACAAAGGAGAAGTGGTTGGATTGAACTCAGCAAATAATAAACTAGCAACTTTAACAGCAGTAATTATATTTTTAGGAGTATCAATCTTAATAAGTTCAGCTTCAGTAATTGCTCAAAATTCTCCGGACCAGTGGTTGGAGCCGGAGTTTGGGACAATTGAACTGGAGACTGGCTTTACACCTGATCCCCATGAATTTGAATTTGTTGCAGGTGGGGAACTTGGTCTTGGAGATATGGGTTATGTTGGTTATGTTGCTGAATCACCAGATTATGATTTGGTTTATGAGGCAGGAGATGAGTATCCTTTAGTAATAAGTGCAGAGTTAGTAGAAAATTATTCTGAAGGCGAGATTTTTCTTTTAGTTAATACTCCAGATGAAAATTGGTATTATGACTGGCATGATGGTAGAAAACCAATAATTCAGTTTGATAATCCCCAGTCAGGTTATTATAATATCTGGGTAGGGACTTTAACAGGAAGTTATCCTGATGTAAAGATAAGAATTTCTGAATATGAGACTTCAAAGGTTACCCCTATTGATTTATCTGAAGATAATGGAGACCCTCTGGATGTAGAAGATGATGATGACGTTAAATTAGATTAAGTGAAAGGTAGGATATTATGTCTGAAGATAAGCTCCAGCTCTATTACAAGTTATATGACTTGAGCCGCAGGCAGCGAGAGGAGATACTGACTGGCACTATAGATAAGGTGCTGGAAATTATCAGGCAGAAGAGTGAATTAGTGCTTGAACTTGAGGAGATCGATTTAGAGTCTGAGATCAGGGCCCATAAAGATCCCCGGGGTACTTTGATTGAGATGCAAAATTTGCTAAAGCGGTTAACCGAGCTGGAGCAGGAAAATACCGAGCTGCTCAAAGATATGGCTCCAGACCTGGAGCAGAAGGTTAATAAGATTAATCAGGAGTATAATAATGCCAGTGATGCTTATAAGGATAAAAGCAGGAATAAGCGTGGTGGCAGTAATATAGATGAGCGGAGCTAGTTGAATTATATATTTTGAAATAACCAGCTATTAAGTTAGCTGGTTTTTCTTTGGATAATTTAATTGCTACTTTTATTATGTTATTATTATATTAGATATAAATATGTTATCATTATATTAATAATGAAGGATTTATGAATTAAGTTAATAAATATATCTAATTTAATTGTTTATAGTTCAGGAGGATTTCTTGATGTCTAATAAGAAAGATCGTTTTAATCAAATAATGGATTTTAAATATGCCTTGTTATATCTAGCTTTGTTTTTAATTGTTTCGGCAGTAGCACTTTTTATTATCTATAATTTATTTGCTGAGGGATTTAACTTTCAGCGGATTCTTGATTTTCCTTCTGAAATATTAGTAATGCTTATAGCCTTATTGTTTTTTTATTTTTTATTTGATGGTTTAAGGTTATATGCCATTTTAAAAACTTTAGAAGCTGATATTAAATTTTTTGAAATATATAAATTAGTTTTTATTAATCTTTTTATTTCTAATATTACACCTTTAGCTTCAGGGGGAGGTTTTGCCCAGGTTTATTTTCTTCAGCAAAAAGGAGTGCCACTAGGCAAATCCAGTGCTGCTACATTAATAAGAACATTGCTGGCTACAACTATGCTATTTATTGGGGCTCCTTTGATATTATTTTCAAATGAAAGAATGTTGTCTTTAGTTCCTGGTAATTCTGTATTTTATTATTTTGGAGCTTTTATTGGGTTATATTTTTTGTTTTTTTATATCATTATATTTAAGAATAAGTTTTTGAAAAAGCTTGTTTATCAAGTTTTATCATTTTTGAAGTCAAAAAGAATCATAAGTGAAAAAAGATATAAGAAAATATTAAGATCTTTATTTGACAACCTGGAAATGTTTATTGATGATCTTATATTATTTATTTATGGTAGAAGATTATATGTTTTTTTCTCTTTCCTTTTTACTATTGTATTTTTACTATCAGAGTTTTCATTTTCTTATCTGCTCTTAAATGGTATGGGTTATGATGTTTCATTTCTCCATATTATTACCTTGCAGGTAGTTGTTGTTTTTTTAATGTACTTTGCTCCAACACCTGGAGCTTCAGGAGTAGCAGAGGGTGGATACTCCCTTTTGTTCAGACAGATTGTCACTAAAAATGATGTGTTTCCTTTGATTTTTTACTGGCGGTTCTTTACTAAATATATCGGGATGATAATTGGTGTTTTTGTCTTTTCCAGATTAATACTAAAAGGGGATTCCTTAGATGAAGAATAAGGGTAAAAACTGGTTATTAATTTTGATTATAGTTATTGTGGTTATAGTCTCTTATAGAATTTATGCTCCTTATTCTATTCAGGATTTTAATGCTGTTAATATTAAATCTATTAATCAAATAAAAGATAAGCTTGATGAGAATGAATATACTTTTTCAGTAGTAGGTAATATTAAAAATTCGATTGCTATATTTGATAATAGAATTCTACCTGATTTAAATTCAGAAGAGACAGATTTTATTTTGTCTACAGGCAATAATCTTGTAGATGGTGATGAAGCTAAGTATCGGGTTTTTTATCGAACTTTAAGAAAAATGCAGATTCCTTTTATTTCTGCAGCTGGTGTTAATGAGATAGAGGATGATGGGCATCAGAATTTTTATAAATATTTTGGCCCTTTTTATTATTCATTTGAATTTGGAGATAGTTATTTTATTTTCTTAGATACTACCGGGAATACTAATATAGACTGGCAAAATGACTGGTTAGAGAGAGAATTAAGGCAAGCGGAAAATTATCAGCACCGTTTTATTATAATGAATCATCCGCCAGTGAAAGTTGACCCTGATTATTTAATTGATGACGAGATTAAATATATGGAATCTGAAGCTTTAAGAAAATATTATCAGAATTTATTTAGTGATTATGATGTTGATGCTGTTTTTGCATCAAATTTAGAGCTTTATAATCGGACAAATATTTCAGGTGTAGAGTATTTTATTAGTGGAGGTGCTGGTGGAGATCTGGTAATAGATAATGAGAATAGCTTTTATCATTATTTAGAAGTGGCAGTTAGTTCAGAGGGTATAGATTATAATGTAAAGAAATTGGAGAGTAGTCCAGGAACAGTATCTAAAGTTTTAGAAAATTTCTGGGTTTTATTACAATCATTTATTTATACTAATTACCTTAATATTATGATTATCCTCTTGATAGCCCTGGCAGTTATTAATATTCTGTATCGGGAAATTAATAAAGAAATTGACTATTATCGAAATTTTGCTTATTCTGATATAGAATCAGCTAATAAGAAGTTAAAAATAGCGATGTTTACTAATAATTATTTTCCTGTCATTGGCGGGGTGCCAATATCTATTAAAAGGTTGTCTAAAGCCTTAAAATCCCAGGGCCATGAAGTTAAGATATTTGCCCCGGAGTATGGGAAAACTTCAGATGTAGAAATTGAAGAGGATGATATTATTCGCTGTAGTTCTCTTTATTATTATAAAAAATATGGTTTGGAATTTTCAGTTACAAATATTTTTTCGCCACAAATAAGAAAGAAGTTTGAAGCTGAAGATTTTGATGTAGTACACTGTCATCATCCTTTTTGGCTGGGAACGAAGGGCAGGAAATTAGCTGAAAAAAATGATATTCCATTAGTCTTTACCTATCACACACGTCTTGAAAAGTATGCTCATTATGTTCCTAATATATTATTTGCCCGTAAATTTTTTGCCAATCGTTTTTCACATTTTTTGGTTAGAAATTTTGCAAATAAAGCCGATGCAGTATTTGCTCCTACTGAATCAACTAAAAACTATTTAAGGAATGTAGGTGTAAGTCGATATATTAAAGTAATGCCAACAGGTGTAAATTTAAAGGAATATGATTGTCCTGAAAATGAAGTCCAGGAGATAAGGAAAAAATATGGAGAAGGCCATGAACATTTATTAATAACAGTTTCTCGACTTTCCAAAGAGAAAAATCTGTACTTTTTGTTGGAAGGGATTAAATATTTGCGGGATAATAGTAACCTGGACTTTAAATTGATAATTGTTGGTGATGGATCTGAAAAAGAAAATATTCAGGAATATATTGATAAAAATGACTTAAAAGGGACTATAGAGTTGATAGGTACAGTTGACTTTAGAGAAATGAGTAAATATTATTTGGCTTCAGATTTATTTGTCTTTGCTTCTACAACTGAAACTCAGGGAATGGTTATTCTGGAGGCCATGGCAGGATATACACCGGTAGTTGCTGTTCGCTCTAGCGGGATTGATGATGTCATAAAAAATGATTATAACGGTTATAAGACTGATGAAGAAGTAGAAAATTGGGCTAAAAAAGTAGAGAAAATTTTATCAGATAAAAGTCTTCAGGATAAATTAACTAATAATTCCAGGAAGATGGCAGAAGAGTATTCTATTTTTAATATGGGAGAAAATGCAGAAGAAGTTTATCAGAAAATAATTCAGTTAAAAGATGATTCTAGTAAGTAATTTAGTCATTTTAAGTTTGGACAGTAGCCAGCTATTAATTTAGCTGGCTTTTATTTTTTTAGAATAATAATGGTTCAAAATTCCTTATTTTAAAAATGTTTTATTTAAAAGAGGAATTTTATTAGTTTTGGCTAATATATATAACATAAAGTTATCAGGTCTGGTTGTGGTTCCAGAATAAAAAGAGGGGGTATTAAGAATGAATGATTTTCTCAAAAAATTGGTGAGGAAAAGACAGAAAGTTATTGTATTTACCCTGGTAGTAATTCTGGTTTTTGCAATTTCTGGAGTGGTTCTGGCAGACTCAGATAATATCCTTAGAACCAGGGCAAGAAATGGGATGGATATTAATACACTTGACCCTGCTCATATGATAGGAAATGAGGAAGATAACATTGGCATGGCAATCTATTCCCGTTTAATTGAACTTGACCCTGCTAATCCATCTGAGTACAGGATGGATTTGGCCGAAGTCTTTGAGATTAATGAAGATGGTACAGAGATTTATTTTGAACTGAAAGAAGGAGTTCAGTTCCATGGCGGTTATGGTGAGTTAACTGCTGAAGATGTCAAGTTTTCCTTTGAAAGGCTTGTAGACCCTGAGGTTGAGGCGGCTTATGCAGATGACTTTGCGACTTTAGAAATGGTTGAAGTAATAGATGATTATAGCGGTAGAATAATTCTTTCAGAAGTCTTTCCAGGTATAATGACAAGGACCTTACCTCTCTTAAGAGGCAGTATTTTAAGTAAAGAGGCTTTTGAAGAGATTGGGGCCGAGAGATTTGCTACTAATCCTATTGGCTCTGGTCCGTATATCTTTGATGAATGGCAGCCTGGTGAAAAAATTATATTGACAAGAAATGATGATTATTACCGAGAGTTACCTGATTTTGAAATGGTTGAAATTTATCCAATAGTTGAAGAAGAGGCAGCTGAAGTTGCTTTTGATACTGATGAGTTAAATGAAACCCGAATTTCTTTGGATTCAATTGAGAGATATGAAAATGAAGATGATGTTACTGTCCATGAATTAGATATGCTTAGATTTATCTGGATAGGTTTTAATCATCAGCAGCCTCCTTTTGATGATATCAGGGTTCGTGAGGCTATGCGGTATGCGATAGATGTAGATGAAATTATTGAAGGTGCTTTTAGGGGGGCGACAAAGAGAGCTAATACGCTGCTTCCTCCAGGTATTTTAGGCCACTGGTCAGATGCTCCGGCCTATCAGCAAGATTTAGATAGGGCAAGGGAGCTTTTAGCAGAAGCTGGCTATGAAGAAGGTTTTTCAACAAAAATAGCAAGTTATCCAGTCACAACAGAATTAACTACTGCCCAGATAGCTCAGTATCAATTAACTCAGGTAGGTGTGCGGCCAGATATTGAAATTCTTGAAGGGGGCCAGGCCTATCAGACCCTAAAGCAGATAGACAGACCAGGTATGCATGTTGCGTCTTTTACTCTTAATCCAGATCCTGGCTACTGGACAGAATGGTATACTAATAATCAGATAGAAAGCTGGAATTATATGCACTGGGAGAATGATGAATTTCAGGAGCTTCATGATAGAGCTAATTTAGAACCAGACCGAGATCAGAGAGCGGAGCTCTATGTTGAGATGCAAAAGATTATGGATGAAGAAGTAGTTTTTATTCCTGTGTCCTATGATATTGGAGTTAATGTTACCAGGGATTATATAGATCCGACCTATCTCTATCATTATTCACTTTATCAGTATTTTGAGTCAGTTGATTAATTAGGTTAGGTAATTGTTAATAGTTATTAATATAACCTGCTTCGGTTTTAGGCCGGAGCAGGTTTATTGAAATTAACTTAATCCTTTTAATATTTATAGATCAACCTATTGAGATAGGGGGGAGATAAATGTTCTCATATATTGCTAGAAGGGCTTTGCTGATCTTTATTACTGTGCTTGGTGCAATTATTCTTTTGTTTATTTTGTTTCAGTTTATGCCAGGAGATATGGCGACGATTTTACTTGGGCCCAGGGCATCGGAATCTCTGGTAGAAAGCTACCGGGTTAAAATGGGTTTGGATCAGCCTGTTTATATACAGATCATCCGTTATTTAGGTAATGTCTTTAGAGGTGATCTGGGAACTGATGTTTTAAATCATCTGCCAGTTAGCGGCCTGATTATGAATGTGCTACCTAATACCATTATCCTAGCATTTTCTGCTATTTTTATTGCCTGTCTAATAGGGATTCCTCTGGGAGTCTTTTCCGCTTCAAATCAGGGCTCATTTTTTGACTATTTGACTGGTTTATTATCGATCTCAATGATCACTATTCCCCATTTTCTGGCAGGTATTTTACTGTTATTGATCTTTGCTGTTTATCTTGGCTGGTTTCCGGCAATGGGGGGCGGGCAGTCGGATGATATATTAAATCAACTATATCACCTTGTTCTTCCAGCTACAGCTTTAGGCCTTGGTTGGGTAGGCTATATCGCCAGGCTAATCAGAGCTACAGTTTTAGAAGAGCTTAGGGCTGATTATGTTAGAACTGCCAGGGCTAAAGGCTTGAAGGAGAGAGTTG
Source organism: Bacillota bacterium (assembly GCA_051745425.1). Lineage (GTDB taxonomy): Bacteria > Bacillota > Halanaerobiia > Halanaerobiales > Halarsenatibacteraceae > Halonatronomonas. Next base: position 3,362 of record JBNJEB010000047.1, on the reverse strand, counting down.
TTCTTTATAAACATGTTCTCCGCTGCTCGATTATACCAGTAATAGCTGTTATTGGTGTCGGATTTGGTAATCTAATGGGCGGGGCTGTTTTAATTGAAATAGTTTTCCATCGCCCCGGGCTTGGATATATGATTTATAAAGCTATTTCAACTAGAAACTTTCCAGTTCTGCAAGGAGGATTAATTGTTGCTATCTTTCTTTATGCCCTGGCTAATTTTGCAGCAGATCTTTCCTATGTTTTTATAGATCCTAGAGTCAGGGGTGAGTAGCTATGGCTAAAGAAAATACAGTAAAGTTGAAGAGGACCAGCAAGAGAAAATCAAAATTTAAAAAAGTTATTACTAGGCCAAGCGGTCTAGTTGGTTCTTTACTGGTTTTATTAATTATGCTAACAGCTATTTTTGCACCAATTATTGCCCCCAGGGATCCTTTTGAGATAAATGTTATGAACCGTTTTGAAGGACCAGGGAGTGAGTTTAAATTGGGTACAGATGATATTGGGCGGGATCTTTTAAGTAGATTGATTTTTGGCTCCAGGATAGCTTTGACAGTTGCTATTCCTGCAATAATCTTTGGTGTAATTTTAGGCTTGTTTTTAGGGATCACTGCTGGTTATAGTTCTGAAAAAGTTGATAGTTCGTTAATAGTTTTTTTCGATATTTTAAGATCGATGCCAGCCCTGATTTTTGCTATTGTTGTTTTGACAATGATTGGGCCTAGCATTTATGTTTTACCAATAATTATGGGTGTTACCAGGGTCCCTATCTATGGCAGACTGATCAGAGCTTCAACTTTAATGATTAAGAATAATGAATATGTAGTAGCTTCTCATGCCCTGGGTGGTTCTAAAATGCGGACTATGTTTAAGCATATTTTACCTAATGTTGTTGCACCACTTTTCATTCAGGCTGCCATGGATATTCCTGTTATGATAACTTTTGAAGCTGGTCTTAGTTTTCTCGGACTAGGGGTACCGCCCCCGGCGCCTAGCTGGGGTCATATTTTAAGAACTGGTTATTTAAATGTTAGACATGCGCCCCATATAGTGATTTATGGTGGATTGGCTCTTATAATTGCAACTCTTGGATTTACTCTACTGGGAGAAACTTTGAGGGATGTCTTTGATCCTAGATTACAGCGTAAAGGCGAACTTTAATGAGAGGAAAGGTGCCTAATAATGAAAAATCATAGTAATATCAGCTGTTCCCATTTGTTGAAAGAGTTAGAGTTAAATCAAATCCATAAGCTGAGTTTAAAAATACTTGCTGAGATTGGAATAAAGATAGAAGATAATGAGCTAGTAGATGAACTTAAATCTAGGGGCTGTATTGAAAATAATGACCGGTTGTTATTTCCGAGATCATTTATTAATGATATTCTTAAGGAACAGGATAAATTTCATAAAAAGAAAGATTATGCTGATCTCAAATTCAGGAATCCTCTTTCAGGGGATGAAAAGTCTTTTAAAAGGGGGAGGCTCTGGAGCCAGCCTTTTGGGACTGTAGCTAAGACTCTTGATCTTAAAACTAATCATCCCCGCCTGGTTAATGAAAATGATCTTATAGAGTTTATACATCTACAGAATAATCTAGAGAATATTGATTTTACAGGTCCATCGGTAATTCCAGATGAATATCCTGCTAAGCTGAGAGAACTGAAGATGACTGAAACGGCTCTCCGTTATAGTGATAAGGTCTTTGGAGGTATTGCAGCTTCCAGGAGCCAGGAGATTGACTATATCATTGAGCTTTATAAAATAATTCAAGATAATCAATTAGAGCCGATCGGGGGAATTGGGATTTCACCAGAAAGTCCTCTCTTATATCCAAAGGTGATTACTGATATAATTAGAAAGGTTGCCAGGGCAGAGATACCAATAAAGGTATTAGTGGCGCCGATAGCTGGTATGACAGCGCCATTAACTATTGCTGGCTCTCTAGCTCAGATGAATGCCAGTATGCTAGCATTTACCGCTATTACTTCTATTATTAATCCAGGAACAATCTTATTTTTCTGTTCAAGGCTTTCATTTCCAAATATGAGAAAGGCTTATTCAATCTGGGGGCTTCCTGAGATTGGTCTAGGCAGTGCCGGGGCGGTTCAGCTGGCTAAATATTATGGCTTCTTTTCAACTGTCTATGGAGTTTCAACTACTGCCTGTAATATTGATGTTCAGGCCGGGTATGAGAAGGCTCTTAATGCCCTGCTACCAGCCCTGGCCGGGGCTAATATTCTTTCTGGGGCAGGGAGTCTGGCCAGCAATACCCTGGCTTCGAAAGGACAGCTGGTTGTTGATAATGAGATAATTACTTTGGTTAAAAGAATTGTTAGCAGGTATGATGTTAATAAAGATACACTTGGTTTTGAAGTTATTGAACGAGCTATTGAAGATGGTAGTTTTATTGCAGATAGGCATACTGTTGAACATCTCAAGGCTGGAGAAGTTTATCATACTCAACTTGGTTTTGATAGTTTCTGGTATGAATGGCAGGAAGAGGGCTTCCCAGAGATTGCTGACAAAGCAGAAAATATAATTCAAGAAATACTGGCTAAAAAGCCTGAACAGCTTTTGAGTCCTGAGCAGGATAAGGCCTTTAGCCAGGTCTTATCAGCAGCAGAAAGAAACCTGCTTTAAGTGTTATAGTTTATAGGGGACAAATTGATTTTCGCAGGGTGGACCGCCGGCATACCAGAGTATTTTGCTGGTAGGCTCAATAATCCAGGCAGCTCTGGTTAATAATTTTTCGCTATATTCAATATCAGGTTCAGGGTGTCTGCAGATCGAATGAGGTTGATTTAGGTGGTCAGTTAGAAATCTTTGCACTGAAGCAGCTGAAATTTTGCCAGTTTCTTCTTCCAGGAATCTGGTCATCCGATTATGTCTAATAATAGATGAAGCTTTTCGTTTGTACTTTTCAAAGTTTTCAGGTTCTGGCTCCTGGCAGGCAAATCTTTCTGCTAAATAATGGTTGGCATGACTAAAATAGTTGGTAGAATAACTTATTTCTATATCATCAGGGGTGGCTTCTATATTGTAAATTTCATTGCCATCTGATAGGACCAGGTTAAAACAGCCAGCCCGTCTAGCTCTCATTACAGCAGCCAGTGCATCACCCAGACTAGTCTGCCTTAATATTTCAGCAATGATAATATAGGTAGGAACACCTGACTGGAGTTTTAGTCTGGGAACTGAGTTCCAGCAGACAGCTATTCCTTCTGAGTTAAGGCCTGCAGCAGCTAGCATACCAGGATAGGCGTAGGATAGAATATCAGGGCCCTGGGTTGAACTTCTAATTAATAAGATGTCTCTGAAATTATCACGCCATTCAAGGAAGTTGTCCCAGCTCTGGCCGATAATTGCC
>JBNJEB010000046.1:0-10719 GCA_051745425.1 Bacillota bacterium | reverse complement strand
GCCGGCCTCTTTAATATAACCAGGTATTTTATCCCGCACACCAGGTAGATCACTGCTCACAACTCTCAAGCCTGAAGCAAGGGCTTCCAGAATTACCAGGGCAAAACCTTCATAAAATGATGGCAGGCATAGCATGTCTGCCAGCTTTAATCTTTTAGCAACATCTGCCTGACTGAGCTGACCGGTAAATTCAATTTCATGGTTCAAACTATCAGCTTTAGCCTTTATTGCCCGGGCCTCAGCCCCCTGGCCTGAACCAATCAAGGTCACTTTTAGCTTCTTATTATTCACCAGCTCCAGAGCCCTTAGCAGGGAAACGACACCTTTAGAGTAACTTAACTTGCCTAGATAGATTATCTCAGGCTTTTCTTTATTCTTTTTAGCTATGCTCTCTTTTTCAGTTGGAAAGGAAAAATAATTGCTATTATAACCTAAACCGGTAACTTTAATATCTGCAGGCTTATTTGAAAAATGCCTGGCTATAATATTCTTCTGGTTTTTATTTAAAGCAAAAATCTTCTTAAGATTACTTAATCCTGCTTTTACCTCCTGGCCAAAATCAGGGTTCTGGATCAACTGACGGATCCCTGTTCCATGACAGATTGCCATAACTTTAAAATCCTTAAAATTTTCAGCAACTGCTGCCGATAATAACCAGAGATGATGGCTAAGGATCACAGGCTGGTCGAAACGATCTAAAACCTTTTCCAGTTTTAAAAGATAGGCATCTAAAAACCTGGCCTTCTCAGCAGCAGTCATCTTCTTATACTGGCTGCTGGGATAGGGCATATTATCGCTCATTCCAAAAGGTTCAAATGGCAGTTTTTCTGAATTAAATAAAACAGGATAAAAATCATCCTTAATAATACCATCTAGATCCTGATATGGATTATCAATATCGGCTGAGGCAATCACAGCCTGCTTATAACCGGCCTCTGAAGCCGCATTGTAAAGAGCCTGAAGATAAATTCCACTCCCTGTCAGCCCAGGTCTCTGGCCAAGGACTTGAATTAATTCCTTAGCCATCATGATCAACCTCTGGACTATTATCCTCAGCCGGGTCAATATGGACTAAAACCTCTTCAGCTTCCTGGTACTTATCAAGCAATTTAGTTTTGACCCTGGCTGCAATTTCATGCCCTTTTTCAACAGTTAATGCAGGTGAGACTGCTATTTTAATATCTAAATATAAAACAGGCCCATTATAGCGGCCTTTAATCTCTAAGATATTTTCAACCCCGGAAACCTCAATGATCTGTTCCTTAATTTCCTGAATTTTTTGCTCAGAAGGAGCCCTGCCTAATAATGTCACAAAACCTTCTTCAAGGATCTCATAACCGACCTTAAAGACCATTACAGCCACAACTATTCCTGCCACAGGGTCTAAAAACCAGAAACCTAATCTGGCAGCAGCAATCCCAAGTAACGCCGCAATAGAAGAATAGGCGTCACTTCTATGATGCCAGGCATCTGCCTTTAAAGCCTGATTATCTGTCTCCTCACCTGCCTTAATCGTATAACGATACATCAACTCTTTAACCACAATCGAAATAAAGGCAGCATATAGGGCCATAGTTCCAGGTATTGTCACTTCCCCGGCAAGTAGGTTGCCCACCATATTATACGCCAAAAGAGAGGCTGTTATGAAAAGGATCATCCCGATCATCACTGCAGCCAGCGGCTCAGCCTGACCATGGCCATAATGATGATTTTGATCCGGGGGCTTGCTGGCAAAGGAAACTGCCAGGAGAACCCCGACCGAAGAAGCTATATCAGAAATTGAATGGAACCCATCAGCCACCAGAGCAGCACTGGATGCCAGAAAACCGACTATAATTTTTAATAATGCCAGCAAAATATTGGCTGCCAGTGTTATCTTTAATACTCGCTGGCCAACATCAGACCTGGTTTTAGTAAACATTAAACCACACCTTTATAGAATTAATAATTATCATTAATCCTATAGTAACATACAGGTAAATAAGATGTCTAGAATTAATTAAAAAGTTTCTCTTTCTCCTGTATCCATATAAATTACTCGCTCACAGATATTTGTAGAATGATCTCCAATTCTTTCAAGAAACCTACTAATAAAAATTAAGGAAGTTGCTTGATTTACAATCGAAGCATCTTTACCCATCATTTCAAGAAGTTCTTTTAAAATACTCTCATCACATTCATCAACCTTTTCATCTTCTCTGGCAATAGTTCTGGCAGCATCACTATCAAAATTAATAAATGCATCCAGGCTATCATTTAAACGGCGAATTACTGTTTCTGTCATTTTGGGAATATCAATCAATGGCTTAATTAAAGGCTCATTACCAATTTCTAATACTTTCTCAGCAATATTAACAGCATGATCACCGATCCGCTCAAGATCAGTTGCCAGCTTGGAAATCACAATTATTGTTCTTAAATCCCCGGCAACTGGCTGCTGTAATGCAATCAAACTTGTGCTCATCTCTTCAAGCTTAATTTCCATCTCATCAATAATATCATCTTCTTCTATTACTTGTTCAGCCTTTCTTAAGTCCTGTTCCTGTAAGGCATCAATGCTCTTCTGAATTGCCTCTTCTACTTTGCCAGCCATAACTAACATTTCATTCTTTAATTCCTCTAATTTTTCCTGATAATTTTTTCTCATTTTTTACCTCCTGACTTAAATCTTCTAGTTTAATATCTTTCAGAGATAATTTTAACATAACAATGTAAACTTTGCTTTAAATTTATGTTAACAAATGATTAACAGAAAAAATATCTCTTTTTAAAAGCCGAGTTTTATTAAGCTATTTCAAGACTAAATCTAAATAGAGAGCCTTCTCCTGGCTGACTTTCTACTTCAATATTAGAACCATGGTTTTGAACTATATGCTTAACAATAGAAAGCCCAATGCCAGTTCCACCTTTTTCCCGTGACCTTGCCTTGTCAACCCGATAAAATCTTTCAAATATTCTTCTCTGATATTTCTCACTAATCCCTATTCCAGTATCTTCAACTTCAACGATCACAGCATGCCTATCATCAGCTAAATAAGATCTAATAATAACCCTGCCATGCTCTGGAGTGTATTTAATAGCATTATCGACCAGATTATATACAACCTGTTCTATCTGTTCCGGATTCATTTTCACATCAGGTAATTCTTCAGGATAATCTGGTACCAATTTTATCCTTGAGTCTAAGGCTTTATCCTGCAACCTTTGAAAAGTATTATCCAGGATAGTTATTAAATCTTCATTTTTTAAGTCTAGGCTTTCACCTTCTATTTTTGATAGTTGCAATAAATCATTTACAAGCAGATAAAGCCGATCTGCTTCAGTCTTAATTATACCTAAAAACCTGTCTCTCATCTCATTTGAGATATCATCTGAATCATCTACCAGAGTTTCAAGATAGCCAATTATAGAAGTTAGCGGTGTTCTCAATTCGTGAGAAACATTGGCAACAAATTCCTGCCTTACTTTCTCCAGCCTTCTCAGTTCAGTTAAATCTGTTAAAGTAATTATAGTGCCGGTTTTATCATCATTTTGATCTAATAAATCTGTTAAATGGGCCCTTAAGATTCTACCACCTGGCTGCAGGGTAAGTTCAAAGGTTTCTTTTGAACTCCCATTACTATCTTCAGTTTCTAGCATCTCAATCAGTTGATACTGTCTGGTCACTTGATTAATTTTTTTACCAATTAAATCATGCTGGTCAATCCCTAACATTTCTTTAGCAAGGGGATTAAACATAATAATTTCATTATTCCTATCAACTGCAATAATACCATCCATCATGCCTTTAAGGATAGCTTCCCTTTTCTTGATTTCCTGGTCAAGCTCATCTAATTTAACTTCTAGCTCTTCTGACATTTTAGCAAAACTCTTATTCAATTCTCTAATCTCTTTATTACCTTGTTCAACCTGTATATTTTCCTTGAACTTGCCCTGGCTAATCTCTTTAGTCTTTAAATTAAAGTCTGAAAGAGATTTAGTTAAAGATTTAGAAATCCATAAAATAATAGCAATACTAATAAATAAAATTAAACCAAAAAATATTAAATAATTTTTTCGATTTTCTGCAAGGGTATCTTCTATGGAAACTAAAGATTGAGCTACCCTCAGATAACCATATTTCTCCCCAGCAAATTCTACAGGCTTGGCTATATATAAAAATGACTCTAGAAGAGTATTACTAAATCTTATAGATTGGCCATAATCTTTATCACCTTCTACTAAATCAAGCACTTCTGGCCTGGTATCATGTGGCTCCATATCTTCGGCAGCAAAATCTGTGTCATATAAAACAGTTCCATCTTCAGCTATAACAGTTATCCTTCTGCTGTCATTAATATTTAAGCTTTCAATATATTCCTCAAAATTAATTTTTAACTCATTAGCAAATAAAATCTGGCCACTGTCTATTAAAAGGTCAGCCTCTTTTAATAAGTTTTGTTCCAGTTCAGATATATAAAAGTCTTTCTGATACTGCTGATTATAAATAAATATAAAGGCAACAGTCACTATTTGTAAAACCAGGAAAACAATTAATAACTGCTGTCTTAAACTCAACTTATTCCAGCGCTGCAAATTTATAACCTACTCCCCTGACAGTTTTAACAATATCTGGACTAATTTTCTTTCTGATTCTGCGAATATGAACATCCACAGTCCTGGTATCTCCATAATAATCATAGCCCCAGATTTGATCTAAGAGATTATCCCTTGTAAAAACTCTATCAGGATTTTGCAATAATAACTTAATCAATTCATACTCCTTAGGAGTTAATTCTATGATTTGACCATTAAAAATAGCCTGATGAGAAGTCAAATTAATTGAAAAATTGCCGCTAGATATTATTTCAGTCTCTTTATCTAAATTCTTATAATCTTTTGTTCTCCTTAAAACTGCTTTAATTCTTGCAATTAACTCCCTCATACTAAAAGGCTTGCTGACATAATCATCTGCCCCCATCTCCAGACCAACTACCCTATCAATCTCTTCAGTCCTGGCAGTTAGCATAATAATTGGAAGTCTTTTAAATCTTTCATCTGACTTTATCTTTTTACATAAGGATAAACCATCAATACCTGGTAACATTAAGTCCAGAATTATTAAGTCAATTTTTTGTTCTTCTAAAATATTGATTACCTGATCGCCGCGACTGGCCATAACAACTTCATAGTCTTCTTTTTCTAAGTTATACTTTAATAACTCTCTGATATTTTCTTCATCATCGACAGCAAGGATTCTTTTCCCCATTTTTAACACCTCCAAAAAAGGAAAGTCCTGCTTAAAAAAGCAGGACAGCTTTTTTTAATTTTCCATGAATATATGGGCAATATCGGCCATAGAATCAGTTAGATGTTCAATATCCTCAATAGCCTCTAAATAAATTATACCGGCTGTTGGATCACATGTTCCCTCTTTTAATCTTTCAAGATGATCAGCTCTATATTCTAATTGCAAACTATCCATCTTCTTTTCTCCATTTAATAATTCAGGAATCAAATCATAATCCTCTTCCTCTATCAACTCCTGGCTCTTTTCAAGAAGCCCATCAACTAATATAATAATATCATCTATAGTCTTATTGGCCTCATCAGAGAATTTAATCTTATTATCGGATATATAATAAGTTAGATCAGCAAGATCATCTGCATCATCAGCCATGCTTTCAATCGAGTCAATTAATGCTATGTAAAAATCTCGATAGCGAATATCTTCATCAGATAAGCTTTCTCTGGAGAGTGAAGTTAAAAAATGTAAAAGATCTTCTTCGATTTCATTAATTATCTCTTCTTTTTTTACAACCTGGTCAGCAATCTTAATATCTCCTTTTTTAAACCCTTCCATTGACTCATCTATCATTTCCCTTGTAATATCGTGCATTCTTAAAACTTCTTTTTTAACCTGTTCCAAAGCAAGATTTGGAGTTGAAAGCATCCTTTCATCCACATAGGACAAGCCCCGTTTTATTGTTAAATCTTCACCAGGAATAAATTTATATAATAACTTTTCAAAAACTCCTATAAATGGAAACCAGATTATAGTATTGACAACATTAAAAACAGTATGGGTATTAGCCAGCATTCTCTCAGTGCTTCTTTCTGTTCCAAATACATTGAATAACTGAAGCATACTATTTTCAATCCAGCCCAGGAAACCAGGGAAAATATAGATCATCAATAAAACAGCTAAAGAGCCAAAAATATTAAAAGCAAGATGGGCCGCAGCAGCTCTTTTACTGGTTAAACTGGCTCCAATACTGGCTAAAGCAGCTGTTACAGTTGTACCAATATTAGTCCCTAATAAAATTGGGATAGCAATCTGATAATTAATAGCTCCAACTGAAACTAAGCCTAATAAAATACCAAATGAGGCCGAACTACTCTGGACAGCCACAGTTACAGCCGCTCCAATCAGAACCCCTAAAATAGGATATGCAGCAAACTGTTCCATTAAATTAGCAAATACTACTGAATCCCTTAAAGGTTCCATAGTTTCACTCATTGTATTTAAGCCAAGAAATAAGATACCAAAACCCAAGATAAACTGACCTACATATTTCATCTTTCTACCTTTAGCAAACATATATAAAATTACACCAATTGCAATAGCATGAAAGGCATAATCGCCAAGCTCGAATGATATCAACTGGGCGGTAACAGTAGTCCCAATATTAGCACCCATAATAACCCCAATCGATTGGGCCAGCGTCAATAAACCTGCATTGACAAAACCTATAACCATAACAGTTGTTGCACTACTACTCTGAATTATTGCCGTCACGCCAGTACCTACAAGTATTCCCTTAATCGGTCTATCAGTAAGAGAAGCTAAAAGATTTCGAAGTCTCTTACCTGAAACTTTTTGCAGGCCTTCACTCATCTGTTTCATTCCGTATATAAATAAACCGAGGCCTCCTAATAGGCCTATTAACATCGAAGTATCCAAAAATATCTCTCCTTTAGCGGGTGTATTTATCTGCCACTGAAGAGGCTGCATAAGCTTCTGGCTTAATTAAAGCTTCATAACCACTGCCTACCACCATGCCAACCACTTCTTTTATAATTGTACTAGTTGGTCCATTCTCGCCAACATCAACATGGATCTCTACTTCTATATCTTCATCTAATTCTGTCTCTTCTGATAACATCCTGGTTATCTTACTGGCAACTTCAAGACTACAGGAAACTTCATAAAATATTCTCTGCTTAAAGCCACCTTTAGTTTCAACTTTTCTCCTATGATAAAAAAACCTACCTCCTCGGCCCACTCGATATATAACTATGGCTGTCACAAATGATGATCTCGGATCATTGGGCTGTGAATCAGTTCCTATAATTAACTTATAGGCATGTTTAGGATGGTCCTTAATAAATTTAAGGACAGAGTTGTAAGTTTCCTTTAAAGTCAACCTGCCATCAGTAGGGCTGATAAATTCCATAAGATCACCGACTTATTATAGTAGTTTTGCCAGTTCATTGCTCAATCTAATAACCCTTTGAATAGATAATTTTTCACCCCGAATTTTTGGATCAATTTCAGCACTGGCAAGAGCCTCATCAACTATATCCCTTGGAAAATCAACCTGAGCAGCTTTTGAAAGAGAATTCCTTATTATCTTTCTTCTCTGCTGGAACATAGCTCTGACAACTTTAAAAAATATATCTTCGTCATCTGCTCTCTCTGGATGAGGATTTTTTAAATCCAGAGTTATAATTGCTGATTCAACTCTAGGGCGAGGAATAAATACCTCTGGAGAAATATAATGCTGTATCTCAGCCTCTGCATAATACTGGACTGCAATACTTAAGGTACCATAATCCTTTCCTCCTGGTTCAGCAACAATTCTCTCGGCAACCTCTCGCTGAACCATTAAAACCATCTTTTCTGGCCTGATCTCCCTTTCTAAAAATAATCTGATTAAAGGGCTGGTAATATTATAGGGTAAGTTCGCCATTAATTTATAATCAAGATCTTTATAATTTTTGGCCTTTAATTGCTCTTCCAGGTCATATTCAAGAATATCAGCTTCTAGCAAAGAAAAATTATCAAACTCAGAAAGCTCCTCCTCTAAAATTGCACAGAGCTCTCTGTCTTTTTCGACTGCCAGCAACTGTCCGTCTGGAATCTCTTTTAAAATCCTTAAAGTTAAAGCCCCCAGGCCTGGACCAACCTCAATAACATTTTCATCTTCTTTTAAACTGGCACTTTCAATTATTATATCAAGAATATTACTATCAACTAAAAAGTTCTGCCCAAAAGACTTTTTAGCATATAAATCATGTTTTTTTAATAAACTCTTTAGACCGGTCGGACTGACAGGATCAAATTCATCATTTTTTTCCATTAGTTTCTCTGTTCCCAGTCAGCTAAAAATTTCTCAAGACCTTCATCTGTTTTAGGATGAACTACCATTTTTTTGAAAACATCATAAGGAATAGTTGCTATATCAGCACCAACCCTGGCTGATTCTAAAACATGCTGAGGATGTCTTATACTGGCAGAAATAATTTCTGTAGCTAAATCATGGGTATAAAAAATATCAACAATATCTTCAAGAATACCAACCCCTTCACTGCCAATATCATCAAGTCTACCGATAAATGGACTGACAAAAGTAGCTCCTGCCTTTGCAGCCAGAAGTGCCTGATTGGCAGAAAACACTAAAGTTACATTAGTTTTAATACCCTCAGAATTAAGTTGACTAACTGCATTTAAACCAGCAGGAATTAAAGGTATCTTAACTACAATATTATCAGCTATAGCTGCCAGTCTTCTTCCCTCTTCAACCATCTCTTCTGTTGTAGTACCAATAACCTCGGCACTAATTGGACCAGATACTATTTCAGTAATATTTGCGATTACCTCTTCAAACTCTATCCCACCTTCTTTAGCAATCAGACTTGGATTGGTTGTAACTCCATCAAGTATGCCCCATTGATTAATCTCTTTAATTTCATCAATATTAGCTGTATCAATAAATAATTTCATATATTACCACCTCTTAAAATTTATACTAGTTTAACAAGACCATATTTTAGTGATTTAATAACAGCCTGAGTTCTATCATTTACATCAAGTTTTCTTAAAATATTACTGACATGATTTTTGACTGTCTTCTCACTAATATAAAGTTCTTCAGCTATTTCTCGATTACTCATCCCTCTGGCCAGCAAACCTAAAACTTCATGTTCTCTATTACTTAATAACTCATCATAATCAGTTGCTTTTTCACCATCAGTATCTAAATCCTGAGCAACTGTTCTAGGAAATACCGTTTCCCCATCCAGGACTCGATTTATAGCATCCTGTAACTCTTCAGATGTAATATCTTTTTGAATAAAACCTTCGGCTCCAGCTGAAGTCACCTTGTAAATATACTCTTCGTCATCATGAATTGTTAGGATTATAACTTTTATTTCTGGACTTATCTCTTTTATCTTTCGAATCGCATTAATTCCGTTCATTCTGGGCATATTCAGATCCAGCAAGACTAAGTCTGGTAAATGCTCCCTGACCTTCGAGACAGCCTCAAGACCATCACCTGCTTCACCTACTATTTCAATATTATCAAATAGATCAAGCAGTTTACAGATACCTTCACGAACTAGTTCATGGTCATCTGCTACTAATACTTTTGTCTTTTCCACTTATAATCACCCTTTCCTCTCTATATCCAGGGGAAGCACAATACTAATCCTGGTTCCTTTACCTGGCTCTGAACTAATTTTAAAATCTCCCTGAAGCAGTTTACAGCGTTCCTTCATAGATATTATACCATATGAATTTTCAAAGTCATCATTTTGATTAAAACCTTTACCATCATCAGTGATTAAGATCTTAATATCATTTCTAGTAAATTCTATCTGAACCCGGCCACTATTGGCTTCTGAATGTTTTCTCATATTAGTTAAAGCCTCCTGGACCAGCCTAAAGATAGTAACTTCAAAAGATTGCGGTAATGATCTCTCTTCTCCCCGGATCATTAACTCAACCATAATTCCTGTTTCAGTGGTAAAATCATCAATATATTTCCTTAAAGTTGGAACCAACCCTAAGTCATCTAATGACATCGGCCTTAAATCATAAATGATTTTTCTTATATCTTTAACTGAAGAACGGACAATATCTTTTAAATCATCAAGCTCATTAATTGCCTGGTCCTTATCTTCTTTTAAAATCTGTTGAACTACTTCAGTTCTTAAAACAAGATTAGCCATTGATTGAGCAGGGCCATCATGGATCTCTCTAGCCACTCTTTTTCTTTCTTCTTCCTGGGCCTGAATGATCTTAAAAGCAAGCTGTTTTCTATTCCTTAAATCATCAAAATGATCATTAATATCCACCAGTTCCCCATCAAGAAAGTCTTTGGCAACCCCCATTCTACTAACCAGACTTTCAGCCTTGCTATTAGTCTTTTCCATTTTTTTATATTGTTCCTCTAATTCTCTTCTTCTCTGCTGCAATTGTTCTTCCTTCTCCTTATTATCTAACTTATCGATAACCCCATCAATCTCCTGCTGAATCAATAAAAGTTCATTTTTTATATTTTCAAGTTCATCCCTAGATGATTCAGCAATGGCAAATACATCCTGAGTGCTCTCTTCTATAAAAGAGAGTGCTTCTGACATAATATCTTCTAAATTATTCCCCAGTTTTTCTGCATCAGCCAAGATAAACACCTACTTTCTAGGTCACTGGATTTTCAACTTTGCCACCTTTTA
>JBNJEB010000045.1:0-10840 GCA_051745425.1 Bacillota bacterium | reverse complement strand
AAAAATAGTTGTTCCAATTGCAATTGCTATAGTTATGATTGTTTCAATAGTTCAGACATTTTAGTAAATATCTAATCTGAGAAGAAATGTGATAGAGGAGATAGTATAGAGAAAAATACGGTCCAGCAAGCAGACCCTGACCTCCGCAGTCAGGGTTTTAGTTTTTTTTATGATAATTTTTAACTTCTTTTTTAAATTTTTTTCTTAAATTAATATCTTTAAATGAAATTTCATCAATTAAAGGCCAGTCAAGTCCAAGTTTATTATATTCCTCCATGATTATCCCACCAGTTCTTCCCTGAACTTCTTTAGCCGGTGGTTTATAGAATTTACAGAGCTTAATTCCACAGGATGGAGATTTCTCTTTTAAGATCATTCCAGCAGCATCATTATATCTTCTTAAATAGATTCTAATTACTTTTCTTAACGCACCAGTTTTAAGCTGCCAGTGTTGATTAAACCTATAGCCAATTTCCTTGCGATTATTTATGCAAAGAAGCTTGATTGGAGGTCTTGGAATCCCCAGTCCGGCAGCAACTTCAGGACAGATAGGTTTTAAGATAAAATCTTCTTTTAACTTTTTAGATTCAGTAAACTCTATAATAGAACCATCATACCGGCAGGCTTTAAAACCCAGGCAGCGACTGATCAGGATCAATGGTTTATTACTATGATATAATTTCTGACTCATAAAACTTCACCTCATAAATAACTTCTTTATTTAATTAAAATCTCCTTTTTTATAGTTATATAAAGGGATTTAAACCTTTATGAAGAATTAATTATAAAAAGAACTATGGAGGTATTCATAAAATGAAAAATTACAGATTAGCTTTAATTATATTTCTAATCTTTTTCACCTGTATGATAGTAGCCAGGCCAGTTCAGGCAGAGGGTAACCTTATTGAATTAGTTAAGGATGCTACCTTCCAGGAAGTTCAGGAGTCCATAGAGGCCGGGGCAGATGTTAATATAAGAAATCAGGAGGGGGAAACACCTTTAATAGCTGCAGCAAGATATAATCTTAACCCACAAATAGTTTTTATATTAATTGAAAATGGGGCAGTAATTGAAGCAAGAGATAATTCAGGCAGATCAGCTCTTTATAATGCTGCCAGGTATAATAGTAATAGTTCTGTATTAAGAACTTTAATTAATTATGGAGCAGCTGTTAATGTAGTTGCAGATGATAGAACAACTCCTCTTTTAGCCGCAGCTCAAAAAGGATCCAATCAGAAAGTAAGATTGTTGGTCCAGGCAGGAGCCGGGATCGAGCAGCGTGATAGAGAAGGCAGAACTGCCCTTCTTATTCTGGCCGAAAAATCCAGTTCATTAACAGGTATTAGATTATTAATAAATGTCGGTGCCAGAATTGATGCAAGTGATAATCAGGGGAGAACAGCTCTTCACAGGGCGGCAATTAGATCAGATTCCAGATTAGTTGATCTGCTTCTCAATAATGATGCCAGTCCTGATTTTAAAGATAATAATGGGATAACTCCATTAATGCTGACAGTTAGGAATGCCAGGAATACAGATGATATCGAGAAGATGCTCAGTTCAGGTGCTGAAATTTCTCTCCAGGATGATCAGGATAGAACTGCTTTTCTTCATGGTGTTTTAGCTAATAGATCAATTAATATTCTTGAGTATCTGATCGCCCAGGGGGCAGATATAAATCATTTAGATAGAAATAAGCAGGGTGCCCTCCATTATGGAATTAAAAATCAGGTGAGCGATAGGCTTTTAAACTGGCTAATTTCAGAAGGAGTTGCTGTTGACCGTCAGGATTCAGATGGTTTGACCCCTCTCCATTATGAACTATCTGCCAGGCCAGATTATAATAGAGTTCAAATACTACTTGAGGCAGGGGCAGATCCTAATAGATTCACTCCAGATCAGTATACTCCTTTAATGTTAGCAGTAAAAAATACAGATGATGCAGCTATAATTAATAACCTAATTGAAAATGGGGCGAAGGTAGAGCCGGAAAATACCTATCGGGGCAGAACTCCATTGATGCTGGCTGCGGCAAATACCAGCAATCAAAATATTATCGATATTCTTCTTTCAGCTGGAGCAGAAGTTGGAAGAAGAGATCAGGATGGCAGGAGGGTAGTTGATTATTTAGATGGCAATCAGGCTTTATTTGGGACAGATGCCTACTGGGATCTTCAGTATCTAGAACCAGAAAAAAGAAAACTTGATACACTGGATCTTAAAACTTCTACTGGGGCGGCAACCAGGAGTTTGATTATTCCTTCTTTAGGCCATGCCTATGCAGAAAGCTGGTGGCCAAAGGGAACATTATTCCTTGCAGGTGAGGCAGTAATGCTTGGTATGGCAGCCACTAGAGCTGATTTAAATGAAGCAACACCGTATCTGATTGGGTTTTCTGCTCTGAAGATATTTGAAATCTTTGATGCCATCAATGAAGTTGATGATTATAATGATGATGCTGGAGAATATAATCAACAGGTAAGAGAATTCAATTTGCAACTAGAATAATCCTTATAATTTAAACATCCTGCAGGAATTCTGTTATTTATCTTGAAATATAATAAATAGGCAATTTTTTTGAAAGGATGTATTAAATGAAAATTGATAGTAGCAATTTAAATAGAAATAAACAGATAAATAATCTCGTGTCCAGTACTAATAAAACTGAAAAATCAAGTTTTCAGGATAAGCTGGAAGCAGTAAATGAAGAAAATGTAAGAGAAAAGCTTGATACACTTCTGGATTATGTTGATCAATATGGTGAAAAGCTTAAAGAGACAATGGATAAAAAAGATCTTCAGGCTTACAAAGAACAGGTTAAAGAATTTCTTAAAATTATTCAGAAAGAATTTGCCAGAACCAGGCAGTCTTTTAGCTGGGATAATCAGGGGAATTTGAAGACTTATATGATTATTGAAAAGATAAATAATCAAATGGAAAAGCTTCAGGAAGAATTTATTCAGGATCAGGCAGATGTACTTGAAGTAGTCAGTAGAATTGATGAGATAAGAGGGCTACTTCTGGATCTTTATATTTAATACTCCAGGGAAGGAGGGGGTTTTTCAATATGGACCAGAAAAAAGTTTATTTATTCTGTTTAATCATTGTCATTGCAACAATGATTTTTATGTCGCAATCAATTGCTGCTGAAAAACCAAATATATATTATAACGGGGAAGAGATTACCGATGATCTCGATCCAGAAATTATATCCAATACATATTTAGTCGATGCAAGGGCCCTTGCAGACCATCTGGGCCTTGAACTTGATTGGGTTGGTTCATTGAAATCCCTCAATCTTTCCAGGGAAGATACAGAATTAAAAATGATGATAGATCATTCTTATATCCAGGTTGGCAGCTCTACTCAGCGGACTGATGTAGGAGCTAAATTGATTGAAGGATCAAGTTATGTACCATTAAATGATGTAGTTAGGGCATTTGGCTATCTAACCAGTAATGAAGATAATGGAGATTTTTACATATTTCAGCCAGAGACAAAGATCCATGAAGCCTATTGGAGCAATGATGAGAGAAAAATCTATCTGGACATGGATGAAATAACTCCCTACAGAATAACATCAACAGATGATCCTAAAGTTATGAAGATTGAAGTTGATAAAGCAGCACTTTCAGATGATTTTATTGATAATGTATCCAATGAAAATTTTAATTTAAGAGTTAAAGAAAATGAGGTTGAGTCTAGACTTGAAATAATAATTTCGAGCCTCCATCCAATTCCTTATCGCCGGGATGGCGGTATAGAAGAAGATGGCAGCAATCTTGTTGTGACCTTTAATCCTCGCCTGGTTAATATCGATTGGAAAGATGACGATTTTCTTGAGATAGAGGCGAATTCTGATATGGAAAGGCCAGAGACTTTCTTTCTTGATGACCCCAGAAGAATGATAATAGATATTCCAGAGCTGATGTTAAGTGAAGTAGATCTTGATATTGAAGAAAATGATTATATCAAGGATATCCGCTTAAGTCAGTTTTCAGAAGATCCGATTGTTCTTAGAGTGGTTCTTGAATTAACTGAGGATGCTCATCTAGGTATAGATAATTCAGCTTCAGATGATAAACTGGTTTTTAGGCCAACAGAACAAACAGTTGTCAGCGATTTAGCCTATGAGACAGGTATGATCTCATTTGTAACAAATACTAAGATAGATCCTAGCATTTTTACTCTATCTGATCCAGATAGACTTGTTATTAATATGCTTAATACCAGTCGTTCAGAAGACTTTCCTGATAATATTGAAGTTAATAACTCAACTATAAAGGAATTGAGGAGTTCCAGATTTGATAGAGAAACAGTCAGACTTGTTGCTGAGTTATATCAACATAGTGGTTTTGACTGGGAAGTTAAGGAACAAGAAAATGGGAATTTTCTTCATGAAGTCAGGCTGGAGAATAAACTGAAGGAGATATATCTTACTGAACAAAATAATTTTCAGAACCTGCATATTGATTTTACAGGCAATGTGGATTATCAGGTTAAGAAATTTTCTCATCCTCATCGGGTAGCCGTTGATATTAAAGGACTTGAACGGGAAGCAATTGATGATTTTGAACTTCCTGAACCTGATGGTATGATAGATGAGGTTAGAAAAGGAATAGTAGAAATAGATGGCGAAGAAATTATCAGAGTAGTTTTTGAGTTAAATGATTTTTATAACTATCAGGTATTATCAGGTGAACAGGATAGTGAAATCATGGTTTCTCTTGCCCGTCAGCAGTTAGATGATATTTCAACTAAAATAGTGCTGGATTCAGGCCATGGAGGGTTTGATGTAGGTGCTATCGGGCCAACAGGTTTAAATGAAAAAGATGTTGTTTTAGCAATTTCATTAAAAGCAGCGGAAATGCTTGAAGAGAATGGACATCAGGTTATTTTAACAAGAGATGATGATACTTTCATCAGTCTGCAAGATCGTGTAAAAATAGCCAATAATAGCGATGCTGGATTATTTGTCAGTATCCATGCTAATGCAGCCCATAGAAATACAGCAGGAGGAGTAGAGACATATTACGCTCCAGATAGGCGGTCTGATAGTTACTTCCTGGCAGATATCATGCAAAAAAGTATGCTAGAACACCTAAGTTTATTTGATAGAGGTGTTAAGTCAGATAATTTTTATGTAATTAGAAATACAGAGATGCCAGCAGTTCTTTTAGAAATGGGTTTTCTTTCAAATGGAGAAGAAGAAAAATTATTGAAGGATAGTTCTTTCAGAGAAAGGGCAGCCCGCTCAGTTGCTCAAGGTATAGAGGAATATTTAGAGCATATTCAGTCTGGAGAGGAGGAATAAAGTTTGAATAATCTTGAAAAGATAAAAAAACCTGGTTATGTCCTCCTGGTATTACTGGTTTTAGCAGTAATTTTCCTCCTCAGAAATCCTGGTGAAGAATACCCGCCGACAGGAGAGAGAGATGTAAATATTTATTTTGCTACTGAAGATGCAATGTATTTAGACCTGGAAAGTAGAACTTTACCTGGTGAAGATTTATATCGGGAAGCCATTGAGGAGATAATCGCTGGTCCAACTACAGAAGGTTTAAAACCGACAGTTCCAGAGGATACTGAATTAATAGATTATGATTATGAAGAGGGTCTGATAACATTAAATTTTAACGAGGCAATAAGATCAGATCATCCTGGAGGTAGCAGTGGAGAACGATTAACTATCTACTCAATTGTAAATACAATGACAGAACTACCAGGAATTGATGAAGTCTCCTTTAAGATAGAGGGAGAGGAGATTGAAACACTGGTCGGTCACCTTGATCTAACAATTCCTTATAGTTTTTCAGAGGATATTCTTTTAGAAAATACTCCTGATGAAGAATCTATAGAAGAATATGATATAGAAATTGAAGATAATTAATGATATTCCGGAGACTTTACTGTCTCCGGTTTTTTAATGAAAAAATAAAATAAATAATTTTGATTTACAAGCAGGAATTTGTCTTTTAATCTATAATATATGAAAGAGAAGAAAATTGGTACTGTCCATTAATCCATTGTGCCAATTTAATGAGGTGAAATTATGGAAATAGAGATTAATAAAACAAGTGGTCTGCCGATTTATCTTCAGATAAAGGAGCAGATTGAAGAGATGATCAATAAAGGAATCTTACTCAGAGGCGAAAGACTCCCGCCAGAAAGAGAGCTTTCAAAAAAACTAAATGTGAGCAGGAATAGAGTTAGTGCCGCCTATAAAGAATTAGAGCAGAATGGTATTCTCCTGTCTCAACAGGGCAAAGGAACTTTTGTTAAAGTAGGTCCAAAGGGTCTTAAAGAACCAAGCAGGAAAGATAAACTTTTAAAAATTATCGACCTGGCAATGGATGAAGCCATAGAAATGGGCTTTAGCCTGGATGATTTTTTGACAATAGCCTATGTTAGAGCAAAAGAGAAGGAAGAACTAAGAAATCAGACAAAGGTAGCTTTTATAGAATGCAGTAAAGAGCAACTAGAGGCGATGATTAATGCTACAGCTATTGAACAAGAAGTTGCTGTTATACCAATTAAAGTGCAAGAGATGCATAATGAACCGGAGCGGATCTCAAAAGTATTAAATAAGGTAGAAGTAATTATAACAACACCGTTCCATCTCGATGAAGTTGAGGAATTTCTGACCGGGACAGATAAGAACCTAGTAGATATGACCCTCGAGCCAGAAATGAAGACGATAGTTGAAATTGCAAGAATCCCAGAAAAAAGTAATGTTGGGCTGGTCTGTCAGTCAGAAAGTTTTGCTAGAGAGGTAGAAAGCTCATTAAAGGCTAATGATCTTAATGATTTTAAACTAAATTATACGACCACTGAAGAAAATGAGCAATTAGAACTATTTTTATCAGCTCAGGATGTTGTAATTTCTTCTCCGGCCCGTTATAATTCTATTCAGGAGAAAATTGATGGACAGAAAAAGGTTATCAATTTTCAATTCACTCCAGATAGGGGCTCAATTAATTTATTGAAAATGACACTCTTAGATGTAAATCAGGTTGAATAAAATTAGAGGTGAAAAATAATAATGAAAAATCAGTCAAAACCAACAGTAGTTCTTGGTGTTATCGGGGCAGACGTACATGCAATCGGAAATCAGATCTTAGAACACGCATTAAAAGAAGCAGATATCAAACCAGTTAATATTGGAGTAATGTCCAACCAGCAGGAATTTGTGTCTGCAGCAGTAGAAACAGGTGCAGATGCAATCTGGGTATCATCCCTTTATGGCCATGGCGAAATGGACTGTCGTGGTCTTAGGGCAAAATGTAAGGAAGCTGGCATCGGTGATATTCTTCTATATGTAGGCGGCAATCTAGTAATTGGTAAACAGTCCTGGGATAATGTCAAAGAGCTCTTCATTAATATGGGTTATGATCGGGCATATCCACCAGGAACCCAGCCAGAGACAGCTATAGATCATTTAAAAAATGACCTTAATGAAATAGATCTGGAGGGCGAAATAAATGCAGCAAGCTCTGCTTATTGATATAGGCAGTACTTTTACAAAAGTAGCTCAATTTAATCTCGATTCTCTGGAGCTTATTGCCAGAAGTCAGGCCTATACAACAGTCGAGACAGGCATTAATCAGGGCTTATTAAAAGCTCTGAAAGATATCCCGGATTGGGAGGCTGCAGATTATAAACTGGCCAGCAGCAGTGCAGCCGGGGGTTTAAAAATAGTGGCCAGCGGTCTGGTTCCAGAATTAACAGCTGAAGCCGCCAGACAGGCAGCCCTTGGAGCCGGCAGTAGAGTAATTGAAAGTTATTCCTATGAGCTGACCTCAGGGGATCTTACTGAGATCAAAGAGGCTAATCCAGATATTATTCTGCTGGCTGGAGGAACTAATGGAGGCAATCAGGAGATTATTCTCCATAATGCCAGAAAGCTGGCTGAATCAGATCTCAATCAGCCGATTGTGATAGCAGGGAATCGGTCTGCAGTTGACCAGGTCGAGGATATTCTGAAATCAGCCGGTAAAGAGACCTATATCACAGAAAATGTTATGCCTGAACTTGAAAAATTGAATATTGAGCCAGCCCGTCAAAAGATTAGAGAAATCTTCTTAAATAGAATAGTTGCAGCCCGGGGTTTTGATCAGGTCAAACAATTTATTAATGGTGTTATCATGCCAACTCCATCAGCAGTTCTCCAGGCAGCAGATTATCTTTCAAAAGGCGCTGGAGATGAGGAAGGCTATGGCGAATTAATTGTAGTTGATATCGGTGGAGCAACTACTGATGTCCATTCAGCTGCAGCAGGCCATCCCCGACAGTCAGGGATTAGTCAGCGTGGCCTTGAAGAACCATATTTAAAGAGAACTGTTGAAGGCGATTTAGGAATGAGATATAGCTCAGCTGCATTATTTGAGCTTAAACCTGAATATCACTGGCAGCAGCTATTTAATCAGGAATATGATAATAATTTAGAAATAGAAGGTTTTAAAGATCATATAAATAGAGTTAGTAACCAGCCTGATTATCTTCCAGAATCAGATCAAGATATTCAGTATGACAATATTTTAGGCAGAGAGGCAGTCAGCACAGCAGTTACCAGACATGCAGGCAGTTTAAAGTCTATTTATACACCTAGAGGCAAAGTTTTTGTCCAGGAAGGCAAAGATTTATCAGGGATTAAGACAGTAATTGGTACAGGTGGAGTTATCGTTCATAATCAGGCACCTGAAGAGATATTAACAGGTTTACTCCAGAAAAACCAGTCTGACCCAGAAACATTAAATCCTGAAAGACCAGAATTTTATATAGATAATAATTATCTACTGGCAGCTTTAGGATTGTTAGCAGAGGTTGAACCAGAAAAGGCAGTGAAATTAATGAAAAAATATCTATTGAAATTAAAACAGGGGGATCCAGTATAAGATGAGTAATTTAGTGAACCAGAAGATACCAGAAGAAGATTTTTTTAAAGAACGGGAAGAAGTTTTGCAGGCCTGGCCGACAGGTGAAAATGTTGATCTTGATGAAGCAATTCAGTACCAGAAAGACTTGCCAGAACATAAAAGGATGGCAGCAAGATTAATGAAGGCTGAAAAAGAAGGTGAAACTTTAATTCAACCTAGAGCAGGAGTTGCCCTTCCTGATGAGTTAATTGAACTATTAACTTATCTTGATCAAGAAGGGGAAGCAGACCTGTTGCCAGTTACAATCGATAGCTATACCAGACAGAATCAGTATAAAGAGGCTGAACAGGGCATTGAAGAGAGTCAGGAAATGGGTCGCTCAATGCTCAATGGTTTTCCTGCAGTTAATCATGGTTTAGAAACCTGTAGAAAAGTTATTGAATCCCTTAACCTGCCAGTTCAGGTTCGGCATGGAACACCTGATGCCAGACTCCTTGCTGAAATTACAATGGCAGGAGGCTTTAGCGATTACGAAGGTGGAGGAATTTCATATAATATTCCCTATGCTAAAAAGGTATCTCTGGAAGATACAATCAGAGACTGGCAATATGTTGACAGACTGATCGGATATTATCAGGAGCAGGGTGTTGATATTAACAGAGAGCCCTTTGGTCCCCTAACAGGAACCCTGGTGCCCCCTGCAGTTTCTCATGTTGTTGCAATCCTTGAAGCTTTACTGGCAGCTGAACAGGGAGTTAAATATTTAACTCTGGGTTATGGCCAGAATGGTAACCTGGTTCAGGATGTTGCAGCAATCCAGACCTTAAAGGAGCTGGCTAACAACTATTTATCTGAAGAAGGTTATGAGGATTTCAAACTAACAACAGTCTTCCATCAGTGGATGGGTGGATTCCCCCAGGATGAATCAAAGGCCTATGCTGTTATCAGCTGGGGCGCCACAGCAGCAGCTTTAAGTGGAGCAACTAAAGTTATTGTTAAAACCCCCCATGAAGCTATGGGTATTCCAACAAAAGAGGCCAATGCCTCAGGTCTTAAAGCAACCAAACAGATTGTTAATATGCTTAAAGATCAGTCATTAGAACAGACAACGAAACTTGACCGGGAGAAAGATATGATTAAAAAAGAAGTCAGAGCAATTCTTGATAAAGTTAAAGAACTAGGTGAAGGTGACTGGGCAAAAGGTACAGTTAGAGCCTTTGAAGCCGGTGTAATCGATGTGCCATTTGCTCCAAGTAAATTCAATAAAGGTAAAATTCTGCCAGCCAGAGACAATATCGGGGCTGTAAGATATTTAAATACAGGTAATCTTCCCCTGCCAGATGATGTTAAGAACTTCCATAAGGAACGTCTGGCTGAAAGAGGCCAGTTTGAAGACAGAGAAGCAACTTTCCAGATGGTTATCGATGATATTTATGCCATCGGTAAGGGTATGCTTATTGGAAGACCGAGAGAGTAGGGGGAGATAATAATGACAGAAATTATAGATATTATTGCGGCTCCGGCTCTGACAGGTTTTTATTTCGATGATCAGAAAGCTATTAAATCTGGCGCAAAAACTGATGGTTTAAATTACAAGGGAGATGTTGAGACCGCTGGCTTTGAATCAGTCCGTCAGGCCGGTGAAGCTATCTCAGTTGAATTTATTCTTTCAGATGGCAATCAGGGAGGCGGAGACTGTGCTGCTGTCCAGTATTCTGGTGCAGGTGGCAGAGATCCTCTCTTTTTAAGCAGAGAATTTATTCCAGTAATCGAAAAAGAAGTTAAGCCCTATCTTGTTGGCCAGCAAGTTGATAGTTTCAAAGAACTGGCCGAACTAATTGAAAATATAAAGATAAATGATAAGCGGCTCCATACTGCCCTCCGTTATGGCTTAAGTCAGGCTGCCCTTTCGGCAGTGGCAGCCAGCAACCAGGAGAGCAGAACAGAAGTAGTGGCCAGAGAAT
>JBNJEB010000044.1:0-11159 GCA_051745425.1 Bacillota bacterium | reverse complement strand
GATATCTATTAAATTGAGCTTGAAACCAGGTTTTGATGCTTCTAATTTTGCAAAGACTGTTAGAGAAATTAAAGCTGAATTAGGAAATTATATTTATGGTGAGGGAGATGTAAGTCTTGCCGGGGTTGTCTCAGAACTTTTGAGGGAGAATAATTTCAGTCTGGCATTAGCTGAATCCTGTACCGGTGGACTTATTGCTAAAAGATTGACAGATATTCCTGGAGCCTCTCACTTTTTTAAAGGCGGGGTTGTTGTTTATAGCAATGAGAGTAAGCTTAAACTTCTAAATGTTTCAGAAGAATTACTGGATGAACATGGTGCTGTTAGCTTGAATGCTGCCAGAGAGATGGCTGTTGGAGTCAAAGAGCTTTTTTCTGTCGATTTTGGAGTTTCTGTGACCGGGATTGCCGGTCCTGATGGTGGAACTAAAGAAAAACCAGTTGGGCTGGTCTATTCAACAATTAAATCTAATGCTGATGAGGTTCAAACTAAATGGAATTTTTCAGGTGATCGCAGAAAGATTAGATGGTATGCTTCTCAGTACATTTTAAATAAATTAAGATTAGCTATCCTGGAGGCGATTAAATGAAAAGGTTAATTTTTATTGGAACTTTAATTTTATTCTTTGTTAGCAGTATTCCTGCTGGCGCCCAGAATTATGAGATAGTTGAGGGTATCAATTCCTTTTATACAGGGGAATATAAGCTGGCTGAAGAGACATTTCGCCAGATTCTTGATCAAGATATAAGCAGTACAGATAAATATACAATTTATAGTTATCTGATTAAAACAAAATTAAAAAATAGAGAGTTATCTGCTGCTGAAGATTTAATTGCTGAACTTGAAGAACTGGGCTATCAAAATGCTGAGCTCTACTGGTTACTGGCTGAACAGTATTTAAATTTAGAAGGTCGTTATGACAGCGCTCAGTTTGAGGAAGCTAAAGAGTATATCATTAAGGCCAGGGATTATGGCTTTTATGGCCTGGAACAGCAAAAAGGTCATGCCCAGGCAGAACTAGGTATGGATAATTATCGAGCTGTCAGGGGGATTTTAGAACCTATAAGAAGTGAAATATCTGATCCTGCAAGTTTTGCTGCTCTGGCCAGAGCTTATAAAGAGCTTGGCGAGGATAATAATGCAATTAATTTATATGAAAGACTCATAGTTCTTGAACCTGATAATTCAGGGGCTCATCTAAACCTTGGAAACTTATATATCAAACAGGAGAGTTATAGTGAGGCTATTGATGTTCTCAAACAGGGATTAATAAGCTCACCGGATGTAAATAGCTTAAAATTTGCCCTTGGTAGAGCTTATAAACTTTCTGGAGATGATGAACTGGCTATTGAAAACTTCAATCAGGTGATAAATAGTAATCAACATAATTATGAAGCCTATTATCAGCTAGGGGTAATTTATTATGAAAATGATGAAATAGAAAGAGCAATCGAGAGTCTTGAATCTGCTATTAGATATAATGATGAATATGTTACTGCCTATTTAAAACTGGGAGAAGTATATTTGCAAGAAGATAACCATTATAAGGCAGTTTCGTATTTCAGTAATGCAGTTGAGATTAATCCTGATTATGCCCTGAGTCATTTTTATCTTGGAAAGACTTATTTTGAGCTGGAGATGTATCAGGCAGCTCAGGCTGAATTGGTAAAAGCGTTGAGAAGGCAGCCTGATTTAGAAAAAGCTTCAGAATTATTGGATGAGATTGAAGAAATAACTTCAGGAATGACTGAAGAGGAGATTGAGGAAGTTTTTGATGAAGAGATTGATATAGATTTAGAATAATTTAAAGGGTTAGGTGATATATTTGAGATTATTTATTGCTGCAGCTCTACCAGAAAAGGCCAAAGAGGAGATAGGCTTATGGCAGCAGGATATTGCCAGTAATACCAGCGGAAAGATTAAATTTGTTAAACAGGAAAACCTGCATATAACTTTAAAGTTTCTTGGGAATACTGGAGATGAAAAGCAGGCCAGGGTGACTACTATCCTTGATTCTCTGAAAAATAGAAAGAGCTTTAAATCTGATATTCAAACTGTTTCAGCCTTTCCAGGTATGAGAAATCCAAAAGTTTTAGTTGCCAAATTAATCAAAAACAAAGAAATATTACAGGAGATTAATTCAACACTTGAAAATAAATTATTTGAAATTGGTTTTGAAAAAGAAGATAGATATTATATTCCCCATATAACCCTGGCCAGGACTAAGGATAATAGAGGCCGAAAATCTCTGGCAGACTGGTTTGCCAGTAATGAGAGGGTTAAACTTAATAAAATTTCATTTAATGTAAATAGGATTTGCCTTTATCAGAGTATATTAAAAACTGATGGGCCTATTTATAAGGAAATATTTTGTAAAAATTATAAATAAAGGCTTGACCTTTTAAAACAAATGTTCTATAATTAAAGTAGAATATTCGGATGCTAGATAAATTTGGAAAAGGAGAGTGATTTTGTTGGCCCAGAGTGAAAAAGAAAAAGCTTTAGAAAGTGCTGTTAAAAGAATTGAAAAGCAGTTTGGTGAAGGTGCAATTATGAGACTTGGTGATTCAAGTTCTCTGGATGTTGAAGTTATTCCAACCGGTTGCTTACCGCTGGACCTGGCTTTAGGGGTAGGCGGTATTCCCAGGGGGAGAATTGTAGAACTTTATGGTAATGAATCTTCAGGAAAAACTACCCTTGGCTTACACATTATTGCTGAGGCTCAAAAATTAGGCGGGATTGCTGCCTTTATTGATGCCGAACATGCTTTAGATCCAAGATATGCCCAGAATTTAGGAGTTAATATCGATAATTTGTTGATTTCTCAACCTAATAATGGTGAAGAGGCTTTAGAAATTGCAGAGGCTTTAATTAGAAGTAATGCAATTGATCTGGTTGTACTTGATTCTGTTGCTGCTTTAGTACCCCAGGCTGAACTTGAAGGTGAGATGGGGGATTCCCATGTTGGTCTTCAGGCAAGATTAATGTCACAGGCTATGAGAAAACTTTCTGGCGCAATTAGTAATTCTAAAACTGCCTGTGTCTTTATTAATCAGATAAGAGAGAAAGTTGGGGTTATGTTTGGCAATCCTGAAGTTACTCCAGGGGGCAGGGCTTTAAAATTTTATTCATCTGTCAGAATTGAAATTAGAAGATCTCAGACTATCAAGGATGGTAAAGATATAATTGGGTCCCATGCTCGAGCCAAGGTTGTAAAAAATAAAGTTGCAGCTCCTTTCAGGCAGGCAGAATTTGATATTATGTATGGTACCGGTATTTCAAGGTCTGGTTCTCTGATAGATATAGGTGAAGAGACAGGTATTGTTGATAGAGCAGGAGCCTGGTATTCTTATGGCGAGACTAGATTAGGACAGGGAAGAGAAAATTCCAAGCAGTTCTTACTGGATAATCCTGAAATTATGGAAGAGATTGAGAATAAGATACGGGTTGCTGTTGGTCTGGCTGATGAAGAAGATTTTGATGATATAGATTTTGATTCTGAAGAAGCTAATGAAGAAGATGACGAATAAAAAAGAAGAACAATCGAAAATCAGAAATAAAGTTTTTAAATATCTTGCCAGGCGAGAACATTCCAGATATGAGTTATATAAGAAATTAAACAGGAAAGCTTATGATAGAGAAAACATAAATAAAGTTCTGGATGAACTCGAAGGTAAAGATTATATTAATGATGAAAGATTTGCCAGAAGCTGGATTAAGAGCCGATTAAGACTTAAACCAAGAGGACCCAGACTTATAAAAAAAGAGCTTGCTCAAAAGGGTATTCCTGCTGTTACTCAGGATAGGTTAATCCAGGAACTTATTTCTGATAATAAAGAACTGGAGATGGCTAAAGATTTAAGTAAAAAATGGCTGAATAAAAAAAGCAATCAAGAAAATTTAGATAGAAAATTATACAGATATTTAAGTAATAAAGGTTTTAGTAATAATATCTCTATCAGGATATTAGATGACTTGAGGGAAAAGAATTTATTATAATTTTTTATGATAGCCTATTATCGGTCTTTTAAAGCCGGTAATAGGCTTTAACTATCTTGACACTTGGCCTAAAAAAGTATAAAATATTAACAGATACCTAAAATTCAAGGGATTATCTGATATAAATAAATATAGTTATGGGGGTGAAGAAAATTAACTTTGTAGCAATTATACCTGTTGTAATCGCAATTTTAGCTGGCCTGCTAGCTGGCTATTTGATTAGAAAATATATTGCTGAAGCAAGAATTCAATCAGCTGAAAAAGAAGCAGAAAAGATTAGAGAAGATGCTCAAAGAGAAGCTGAATCAGTAAAGAAAGAAATGGTATTAGAAGCAAAAGAAGAAGCTCATAGGCTAAAAGAAGAGGCTGATAAAGAAAATCAGGCTCGCAGAGCTGAACTTCAAAAATTAGAGAATCGTTTAATGAATCGTGAGGAAAATCTGGATAAAAAATCTGAAAATCTTGAAGCAAAAGAGTCTGATTTAAAGAAACAGGAATCCAGACTTGAAGAAAAGGAAGAAGAGCTTGATGAAAAAATTGAGAAACAGACAGAGAAACTGGAGCAGATTGCTGGAATGAATCAGCCTGAAGCCAGGGAATATCTTCTTCAACAGATGGAAGAAGAACTGGAGCTTGAATTTTCTCGCAAGATAAAAGAGAAAGAAGCTGAATTAAGAGAAGAATCTGATAAAAAAGCAAGAGAGATTATTTCGACTGCGATTCAGAGATATGCAGCCGATCATGTAGCAGAGACTACTGTATCAGTTGTTAATCTTCCTAACGATGAGATGAAAGGTAGAATTATCGGTCGAGAGGGTAGAAATATCAGGACATTAGAAAGTTTAACTGGGATTGATCTGATAATTGATGATACACCTGAAGCTGTTGTTATTTCTGGTTTTGATCCTATGCGGAGAGAAGTTGCCCGGATAGCATTGGAGAAATTAATTGTAGATGGAAGAATTCATCCAGCCAGAATTGAAGAGATGGTTGAAAAGGCTGAGGAAGAGTTAGAAAATCATATCCGTGAGATTGGCGAAGAATTAACATTTGATACCGGTGTTCACGGACTTCATAAAGAAGTTGTAAAATATTTAGGTAGATTGAAATTCAGGACCAGTTATGGTCAGAATGTTTTACAGCATTCAAAAGAGGTTGCTCATTTATCAGCCATTATGGCTGCTGAATTAGGTGCCGATGTTAATGTTGCCAAGAGAGCTGGTTTATTACATGATTTAGGTAAAGCTATTGATCATGAAGTTGAAGGACCTCATATTGATATTGGAGTTGATCTGGCCAGGAAATATGGAGAAAGTGAAAAGGTTCTTCATGGTATTGAAGCTCACCATGGGGATGTTGAGTTTCAAACAGTCGAAGCTGTTTTAGTTGCAGCCGCTGATGCAATCTCAGCAGCCCGTCCTGGAGCTAGAAAAGAGACATTAGAGTCATATATTAAGCGTTTAGAAGAGCTTGAAGATCTTGGCAAGTCATTTGATGGAGTTAATAATGCCTATGCCATCCAGGCAGGTCGTGAGATAAGAGTTATTGTTGAATCTGATAAGGTTAGTGATTCTCAGGCCAGTAAAATCAGTAGAGATCTATCTAAAAAAATTGAGGATAATTTAGATTATCCTGGACAGATTAAAGTTGTTGTAATTAGAGAAAGTCGTAATGTTGAATACGCAAAATAATATTTGTAAATCTTAAACTCAACCGGGGCTCCCTGTGAGCCCCTTCTTTTTTATTGATGAGGAGATGAAAAATGAAGTTTTTATTTATTGGAGATATTGCTGGGAGAGCTGGCAGAAGGGCTGTTAGAGAGTTAATGCCTGATATAATAGAAGAACATAAGATAGATTTGATTGTTGCCAATGCAGAGAATGCTGCAGGTGGTTTTGGATTAAATAGAAAAGTTGCAGAAGAATTATTTGAATATGGAATTGATATCTTAACTATGGGAAATCATACCTGGAAAAATAAAGGTATTTTTAAATTTATTGATCAAGAGCCAAGAATTATTAGGCCATTAAATTTTGCACCTGGTGTTCCTGGGAGAGGATATAGTAGTTTTTTAAAAAATGGCAGGCGAATAACAGTAGTTAATCTGATTGGCCAAATTTATATTGGTCCCTATGACTCACCATTTAGAACTATTAGAGACCAACTTGACAGCTTAAAGAGAGAATCTGACATAATTCTTGTGGATTTTCATGCTGAAGCAACAGGAGAGAAAGGGGCAATGGGGTATTATCTTGACGGTCAGGTTGATTGTGTTTATGGAACCCATACCCACGTTCAGACTAATGATGCAAAAATACTGCCTCAAGGTACTGCTTTTATCTCTGATTTAGGTTTGACTGGAGCAGTTGACTCAATTCTAGGCATGAAACCAGACCCTATTGTAAAAAAGCATTTAACTGGACTCCATACTAAGTTTGAGGTTGGAACAGGAGCAGTCCAACTAGCCGGGGCAATTTATGATCATAAGGAAAATAATATCTTCCCAGTTAGAGTAAATGATGAGTAAGGGGTTTTCTAAATGGTAGCAGATTTACATCTTCATACAACAGCATCTGATGGCAATATTAGTGCTGAAAAGACAATAGATATTGCTTATAAAAGAGGTTTTGAATATATCTCGATAACTGATCATGATTCAGTAGATTCTCTGGAAGAAGCTTTATCTTATTCGAGAGATATTAAGATAAAAGTAATTCCAGGCATTGAAATTAATTCAGATTTTTTAGATACTGAAGTCCATGTTCTCGGTTATTTTATTGACTATAAATCTCCTGAATTACTTAATTTATTAAAAAAAATTAAAATCAGCAGAAAAGAACGCTCGAAGAAGATGCTAAAAAAGTTAAATGAAATCTTAAAGATTAATCTAGGTATGGAGGAGTTAGATGAGCTTGTTGAGGGTGAGATTATTACCAGGGCCCATATTGCCGCTTTATTAAATAAAAAGAATATAGTTAAAAGTAATGATGAAGCATTCGAAAAATACATAGGCTCTAAAGCTCCAGCTTATGTAAAAAGAGATTATATTACTCCAGAAGAAGCTATAAAAGTAATTAAGAGGTCCGGGGGAATACCTGTACTGGCACATCCTGGCAGAATAGATTATGATGGTTTTAGTTTTCAAGATTTATTAGAATTTAATTTTGCAGGGATAGAGGTTTTTTATCCTGCCCATTCTAAACTGGAAGAAGAGAAATTTTTAAAAGAATCTCTTGAGAGAGATTTATTAGTGACAGGCGGTTCAGATAATCATGGACCAGGAAAAGGCCATAAAAATTTAATTGGAAGAATAAGATTACCAAAAAGGTTTTTGAAAGGCTTAATTAATAGGGGAAAATCTTGACATGATTTTTTATATCTGTTAAAATTGTCGTGAGTGTAATTTTTTATAATATATATTATTAAGTTATTTTTGGCTGCTTGTGTTACAAAAATAACAACGTTTTTTTAAGATTTTACTTGGGGTAATTATTTAGGGTAATATGGAGATTTTATATTTTTTGGAGGTGTAAATGTGAAAGATTTAAAAAAGTTCCCGATCGGTGGTATTCATCTTCCTGAAGAAAAACATCTTACTACTGATCTGCCGATTGAAAGAATCGATTTTCCAGATGCAGTTACTATTCCAGTTCAAATGCATATTGGAGCTCCCTGTAAACCTATTGTTGATGAGGGGCAGGAGGTCCAAAGAGGTGAGTTGATAGCTGAAAATAAAGAGGCTCTTTCAGCTAATATTCATGCAAGTATCTCAGGCATTTATAAAGGTATAGTACAAAGACCTGGACCTGATGGTTCTCAATTGGATTGTATGTTAATTGAAAATACTGGACAGGATAACAAGGAGATTTTGCTGGAAAGGGATTATGATCCTTCGGAGATTAAAAAAGAAAATTTGGTTGATATTGTTAAAAGGGCTGGTGTAGTTGGCCTTGGAGGTGCCTGCTTTCCAACTCATGTAAAGCTTGATCCTCCACCTGATAAGCCTATTGATACCATTATACTAAATGGTGCAGAATGTGAGCCTTACTTAACTGTTGATGATCGCTTGATGAGGGAAAAAACACATACTTTATATCAGGGCTTAAATTTAATCTGTGAAGCTGTTGGCGCAGAACGGGGAATTGTTGCCAGTGAGATTAATAAGCCTGAGGCTGTGCAGGCAATTAAAGAAGAGGCTAAAAACTGGGATAATCTAGAGGGAGTACCTTTAGATACAAGATATCCCCATGGAGCTGAAAAACATTTAATTAAAGCTGTGCTTGATAGAGAAGTTCCTCGGAGAGGTTTGCCAATGGATGTTGGCATTATTGTCAATAATATTCAAACAGTTATTAAAATAGCTGAGGCTTATTATCAGGGTCATACTCTTATAGATAGAGTTTTAACAGCCAGCGGAAAAGGTCTTAATGAACAGAAAAATTTACTGGTTCCATTTGGTACTCCAGTTAGTGAAATTATAGAGTATTGTGGTGGTATTATAACTTCAGATTATCATACTGTTATGGGCGGTCCAATGACTGGGAAACAGATAACAACATTTGACGTTCCTGTGGCCAAGGGTACTTCTGGTTTAGTTGTTTTATCACCTGAGGAATATAGTGATGCTGAAAAGAGAGTCTGTATCAGGTGCGGTAAATGTGTTGATGTTTGTCCAATGTATTTACCTCCAAATAGAATTACAGCTTTTGTAAATAATGAAATGTTTCAGGAGGCAGAAATAGCAGGTTTAAATGACTGTATAGAATGTGGAGCATGTGCTTTTGTTTGTCCTGCTAAAAGGCCATTGTTACGCTGGATACAGAAAGGAAAAGCTAAAACCAATTAATTTTTCGGAGGTGAAGGGTTTTGTCAAATTCATTTGATTATTCTGGTCCACATATAAAACAACTTGATACGATTGAGAAAACTATGTGGAATGTTGTGATTGCTTTAGTTCCAGCAATTATAGCATCAGTTTACTTTTTTGGAACATATTCGTTATATTTAATCGGAGCAGCAGCTTTAACCTGTGTTGTAATTGAAATACCTTTTCATAAAAAGCTGTCTGGAGGAAAACGGTTTATTGGTGATGGAAGTGCGGTAGTTACAGGTGTAATTTTAGGTTTATCATTACCTCCAACATCTCCATGGTGGATTCCTATTTTAGGTGGAGCTTTATCTATAATAATAGGTAAGCAGTTATTTGGGGGATTAGGAAATAATATTTTTAATCCTGCTTTAGTTGGTAGAGCAATACTGGCTATTTCCTGGCCTATATATATGACAGAGTGGGTTACGCCTTTTGATGGAATAACTACATCAACTCCTTTAATGGCAGCAAGAGCTTCAACTGATTATTTAAATCTTTTTATTGGTAATGTTTCTGGTAGTATTGGTGAGACTTCAGCATTAGCACTTTTAATTGGAGCAATTTATTTATATAAGAGAGGTTATTTAGATTTAAGAATTTCATTATCTTATGTTGGAGCTTCAGCAGTTACTGCATTGATTTTAGGAGTTAATCCTTTATTTACTGTATTAGCAGGATCATTGATTTTTGGTGCTTTCTTTATTGCCACTGATATGGTTAGTTCACCTTCGACAAAAAGCGGCAGAGTTGCCTATGGTATTGGCTGTGGATTTCTGACAGTTATTATTAGAGTTTTTACCGCTTACCCTGAAGGTGTAACATTTGCAGTCTTAATAATGAATGGATTTTCTCATTTATTTGATACATTATTAGAAGGTTATATTTTCGGTCAGGTTTATGAGAAGAAAAAGAAAATTATGCAGGCTGGTGTTGTTGTGATTGCCTCAATTATATTTGTTGTAATTGCATATGCCGGTATAGTTGTAACTGATACTGAATTTTTAGAACAACATCATCGTGTCTTTAATGAACATATGAGCAGTTTTTTCCCGAGAGCAGATAAATTTAATATGCTTGAAGATTTAAATAAAGATAGACTTCTTGCTGAGGTAATTAAGGATGAGGAAAGAATTGGATTTTTAGCTTATGTAAGTCGGACTGGTTATAGTGGCCAGATTGAAAATATGATAGCTATTGATCCTGAAGGAGAAGTTATAGGAAGTAGAGTCATTGAACATAACGAAAGTTCTACTCTTGGTGGCCAGGTTGCTCAACAAGATTTTCTGGAACAATTTGAAGGTTTAAGACATTCTGACCTGACCCCGACACTTGGCTCTGATTTTGATTTAGATACTATTACAAATGCCACATTATCTTCCATTGCAGTTGCTCAAACAGTTGAAAGTGCTTTAGGACTTGTTGAAAGACAACTGCAGGGTCCAGAATATGATTATTTTGAAATTCCTAATGGCTGGTATTATGGGACTGGAAATGGTATGTGGGGTGAGATGGAAGCCCAGGTTAAGATAGAAGAAGGTTTTCTCCATGAAGTTAATATTTTAGACCATCAAGACACACCTCATGTTGCCAGGAGTGCATTTGAAAGGCTTGAAAGCAAAATTATTAGAGCCCAAAGCACTGATGTTGATGTGATTTCAGGTTCTACAATGAGCAGTAGAGGTATGCTGTCTGCTGTTGATGATGCTCTTGCTGGAGAAAGAGTTGAAGTTTATGAAACTGGTTTTGAAATGCCTGATGGTACTTATACTGGAAGAGCAGCAGGTATGATTGATGAAATTGTTGTAGAAATTACCGTTGAGGATAATGAACTGACTGAGATTAAATTAGTAGACCATGAAGAGACAACTTATCTTGCAGATCCGGCTTTTGAAAAGCTAAAAGAAAGAGTTTTATCTGAACAGACTACAGATGTAGATATTGTCTCAGGCGCTACAATGACAAGTCGTGGATTCCTGGCAGCAATTGGTAATGCTGTATTAAGTATAGAAGATGAATTTAGCATTCCTGTTGATGATGGGACTTATACTGGTTCTGCTGAAGGTTATAAGGACCAGGTAGAAGTTGAAGTTGAAGTTGCTGATGGTGAGATTTCTGATATTCAAGTTCTTGAGCATTCTGACACTGCAGATATAGCGGAACCGGCTTTTGAAAAATTAAGAGAATTGGTTATTGATAGACAGACTACATCTGTTGATAGTGTAACAGGTGCTACTAATTCAAGTCAGGGTTTCTTGCAGGCGATAGAAGATGCACTTGGAATAGAAAGACC
>JBNJEB010000043.1:0-11241 GCA_051745425.1 Bacillota bacterium | reverse complement strand
GCAGAGCTGATAATAATGCCTGAATCTGCAATAACCTTTGATTATCCCAGGAATGGTTATTATAGAGATATATTTCAGGACTTAACAGAAATGAATGGGTATATGATCTTAGGCAGTCAGGCTATTAAAGATGAGCCGACTGAATCATATAATAGCATGTTTTTACTTGATAGTGAATATGAGATACTTGGCAGGTATGATAAGATTGATTTAATTCCTGGTGAGTTTATTCCGCTGGCTGGAGTTGCAGAGTTTTTTACTGGTAGAAACTGGGGGTCGATAACCAGGGGCCAGGAGATAGAGTACTTTAAGGTTCCAGTTGAGGATAAAGAGGCTTCCTTCAGGGTCCTGATCTGTTCAGAGATACTTTACAGCTCAGCAGATTATCCTGAATTAAGCCAGCATCAGTTTATTGTCAATCCTTCAAATGAAGCCTGGTTTGGCGATAGCAATCTGCAGGTCCAGATGTGGCAATCTGCCAGAATGAGGGCTGTTGAGACAAGGATGCCAGTTGTTAAAGCTGGCAATCAAGCAACTAATGGTTATATCTTGCCAGACGGTCGTTATCAGGAGGTAGTTGAAAGCTCTGTGATAGAACTTGAACTGCCGGCCCAGGATAGGAAGCCGACAGTTTATCAGGAATATGGTGATTTAATTGTCTATCTATCCATTTTAATTACCATGCTTGGCGGTGCGTTTAAGTATTTCCTTTAGCTCTTCTTCATTGGGAGTGACATAGACAGATTGATGGTTTTCATAATAGACAATGCCTGGTTTTGCTCCTTTAGGTTTATTTACATTTTTGACTTTTGTATAATCG
Source organism: Bacillota bacterium (assembly GCA_051745425.1). Classification (GTDB taxonomy): domain Bacteria; phylum Bacillota; class Halanaerobiia; order Halanaerobiales; family Halarsenatibacteraceae; genus Halonatronomonas. Next base: position 10,421 of record JBNJEB010000043.1, on the reverse strand, counting down.
ACAGGAACATTTTCAGATTCTCTGGCCTTGCTGAAATAGGCGGCAAGTAGAGCTGCTTCATAAATAGTAGTTTCAGGAACCGGTTTATCAGTATCTCTTTTAATAATTACATGGGAGCCGGCAATTTTTCTGGTATGAACCCAGATATCATCCTGGTTGGCTACTTTTTTGGTTAGCTGGTCGTTCTGCCGGTTATTCCTGCCAACTAGAATCTGATAATTATCTGCTGAAATATATTTTCTTGGAGGAAGCTTTTTATTATTTTTAGACTTCTGCTTATTCTTTTTAATGTAACCTTCCTCTTTTAATTCTTCGGCAATCTCTGAGAGTTCATCCTCAGTTTCTGCCTGGTTTAATTCTACCTCTACATTCTGGAGGTATTTATTTTCATGGCGGAGTTTGGCCAGCTGTTTAACTAGATGAGAACGGCTTTTTTTAAGTTTATTATATTTTTTAAATAAGCGCCTGACATTTTCAGCAGGACTCTTATCAGTATCTAACTGGATTTTAACTTCAGGCTGATCTTCCTCATAATAGTCGACTAATTTGACTTCAGAAGCTCCTTTATCAATTTTATGGAGCTGGGATTTAAGGAGTTCGCCTCGCCTCTTATATTTGTCGGCATGTTTGCTCTGTTCCAGCCGGCCTCGAACCTCTTTTTGCTGGCGGTTGTTTTTATCCAGATAATTAGAGATAATATCCTGTAAGCGTTTCTTTTCTCTGGCCAGATCTCTCTTGATAATATGTTCCTGATAGAAGAAATCAAAGAGATTTCCAGAGTTTTTAAAGGTCTTATATTCTACCCCCTCTAAATCTTTGAGATAAGTTAAGGGGAAGGCTGATTGATAGGTGATCTTAAATTCTTCTTGATTATCAAAGCCGACTGCCGGTTTGAACTTTCCTGATTCAATCCAGTCGATCCAGTCAAAGAGTTGGTCGAGAAATTGCTCTTTTTCTGGCTGGCTTAATTCAGAATAGCTTTTTTCTAAGTCGATTCCAGCCCGATAGACTATTTCTTTAGTCGAATCAGGACCGAAACCCTGAATATTATTAAGAATAGCTCTGGGCAGGTATTTTTCTGTATCTTCCTGGATTAATTCCTCCCATTTTTCTTTTTTAAGCTCTCTAGGGTCGATTTTATCCTGAGGAGGAGGGAATTCATATTTTACTTTAGGCATTAAAGTACGGGCTGAGTTTTTATCTGGACCCATTCTTTTCTGGGCATCCAGAATCATCTGATCCTGGTCAGTTAGTATTACATTGCTATATCTGCCCATGATCTCCAGATAGAGATAAAAGGATTTATTATTATTTTCTATAGTAATCTTTAAGATCCTTTCGAATCCAGGCTGTTCAATTTTAGTGATAATTCCATAGGTTAGATGTTTTCTCATTACCATTGTAAAGGTAGGAGGATTTTTAGGATTATCAAAGTTTAAGTCGGTAAGGTGGACTCTTGACTGTCTTGGATCTATGACAGAAAGCAATTTATAATTTTGATTATTATTGCGGACTAAGATAGTTAAAAAGGTCTTTTCAGGCTGATAGATCTTATCTATTCGGCCATTAATTAAGTTTGCATTTAAATCATGCCGGCAGTTGGCCAGCATTATTCCATCGATTGCCATATTTATCACCTCTTAATAAGTATAATTTAATTTGAGGGATTCGTCAATCTAGATTCTCATTAATCTTGTAAATTAGAGGGTACTATGATATCATTGATAAAAAGTGATTTTACATAAATTTTAGGAGGTAGAGAGATGTCGGTTAAGCTGATCAATATTGGATTTGGAAATATTGTGGCAGGGAATAGGGTTATTGCTGTAGTAAGCCCGGAATCTGCTCCAATTAAAAGAATAATTCAGGAAGCAAGAGAAAAAGGGATGTTAATTGATGCAACCTATGGCAGAAGGACCAGAGCTGTTATAATTACTGACAGCGATCATGTTGTTTTATCTGCCATTCAACCTGAAACTGTCTCCCATAGACTGGCAGATAATAAAGATGAAGAGTAATATTACTAACATAGCAAGGGGTGGAGTTATGTCTAAAGGTATTCTATTTGTTCTCTCTGGACCCTCAGGAGTTGGCAAGGGGACTGTACTTGATAGGGTTTTTGAACAATACCAGGATGTTGAGTATTCTGTTTCAATGACAACTAGAGAACCTAGACCTGGAGAGGTCGATGGAGAGGATTATTTTTTTGTTTCGACCAGTGAATTTAAAAAATATAAGGATAATGATGGATTTATTGAATCTGCCTGTGTCCATGGTAATTTTTATGGTACCCCCAAAAAATTTGTTAAGGAAGCTCTAAAAGAGGGCAGAGATATTATTTTAGAGATTGATATTAATGGAGCCAGGCAGGTCAGGAAAAATTTTGAAGATGCTGTCTATATCTTTCTGACACCGCCATCTTTTGATGAATTAAAAAATAGATTAATAAAACGGGATTCTGAATCTAAAGCCGATCTGGAAATTAGACTTAGAAATGCCAGATCTGAAATGTCAGATGCTGATGATTACGATTATAAAGTTGTCAATGACAAAGTTGATTCTGCTGCAGAGCGAATTATTGAAATTATAGAAAAAGAGAAAAGAAGGAGGAAAGATAAAAATGATAGCTAGACCATCACTTAATGATCTTAAAGACAAGGCTGACAGTCCTTTTACAGTTATTGTTATGGCAGCAAAGAGGGCCAGAAACTTAAATGAAGGCGGTAAAGATCTGCTTGATAATTATAAAGGAAATAAACCGGTTACCAAGAGTTTAGAAGAGATTCAGGCCGGTAAAATACATTACAAAAAAATTAGTGAAGATAGTATAAAATAGATAAAAGGAGGTAGACAGATGCGTCCTAATATAGTTTTAGGGATTACAGGTGGGATTGCAGCCTATAAGATGGCTCATGTGGCAAGTAGTCTGACTAAATCAGGTTATAATGTTGATGTTATTATGACTGATTCTGCCAGAGAATTTATCAGCCCATTGACTTTTCAGTCATTAACCCATAATCAAGTTGAATCTGAAATGTTTACTCCTCCTGTAAATAGAGATGTTAAGCATATCTCAATTGCAGATAGGGCGGATTTGTTTTTGATTGGCCCTGCTACTGGTAATTTCATTGCCAAATTAGCCAGTGGTATTGGTGATGATCTTCTATCAACAATTTTAATGGCGACAAGAGCAGAGGTTATGATTGCCCCTGCCATGAATGTTAATATGTATAATAATCCAATTGTCCAGGAAAATATTCAGACTTTGCAGGATAAAGGCTTTATTGTTTTAGAGCCTGATAGCGGCTATTTAGCCTGTGGTTATGAAGGTGGAGGCAGGCTGCCTGAACCAGATGTATTAGTAACTGCAGTTAAAGATCTGCTGACACCTAAGGATTTATCAGGCCAGAAACTACTGGTTACTGCTGGACCAACTCAGGAAATAATTGATCCAGTCAGGTTTTTATCAAACCGTTCTACCGGGAGAATGGGCTATGCCATTGCCGAAAGAGCAAGTAATAGAGGGGCTGAGGTCGTCTTGATTTCCGGGCCAACAGATCTTAATTCACCTGAAGGAGTCCAGTTAGTTGATGTCCAATCTGCCCAGGAGATGGCAGAGGCTGCAGTTGAATATTTCCCTGAAGTCCATGCCGGGATTATGGCAGCAGCAGTTTCAGATTACAGGCCAGTTAAACAAGCTAACCAGAAGTTAAAAAAGTCAGAAAAAGCTAATAATCTATCCATTGAATTAAGCAGAACTCCAGATATTATTAATGAGTTAAATAAGATTAAAGGAAGCCAGAAATTAATCGGCTTTGCTGCTGAATCTGAGAAATTAAGGGCCAATGCTAAGAGAAAACTTGTAGAGAAAGAGCTTGATTTGATTGTTGCCAATAATATTGCCGATGAAAAGATTGGATTTGCCAGCAGAAATAATATGGTTTTGATTTTAAGTAAAGATTTTGAGTATCAGGTTTCGATCAGGGATAAAAAAGAGGTTGCCGATATAATCCTTGATGAATTAAAATCTATTTTATAAAGCGGTGAAAATAATGGATAGAGTAGCCATACAAATTGGACCGGTGCCGATTATGTGGTATGCAGTATTTATTGTTAGTGGAATAATTTTAGGTTTAGGTGTAGTTACCTGGCTTGGTAAATCTAAAGGTTATGAGTTTGAGACCTGGATAGATTTTCTATTGCTCGGTCTACCAATTGGTCTGGTTGGTGCCAGACTTTATTTTATTTTATTTAACCTGCCCTATTATCAAAACAATCCTGTGGAGATGTTTAATGTCAGATCAGGGGGTCTGGCTATCCATGGTGGCTTGATTGCAGGACTTATTTATACCTATTTTTTTATTAAGAAAAAAGATCTTGATTTTCTTACTACAGTTGATATTTTAGCACCTGCCTTTATCTTAGGGCAGAGTATTGGTCGCTGGGGTAATTTTATTAACCAGGAGGCCTATGGCCAGGCTGTTTCTCAGGAAGCTTTAAGCTGGTTACCTCAGTTTATTCAGGATGGGATGTATATTAATGGTGCCTATCACCAGCCGACATTTTTATATGAATCTATCTGGAATTTAGTAATATTTATAATTATTTTAGTGTTCTTTAAAAGCAAATATTATAAGCCAGGTAGAGTTTTAGGTATTTATCTGATTGGTTACTCAATTGGGAGATTTATTATTGAAGATTTACGGATGGATAGTCTTTATCTCGGGAACATTCAAATAGCAAGGTTAATAAGCATTGCCATGATAGTAGCTGGTGCTTATCTGTTTTATAGAACCATAGGTAGCAGGAAGGGGAGAAATTAATGATTGATCAAAATATTTTGCTTGAAGTAATAGATACTGCCCTCAGTGAAGGCGGCGATTATGCAGAGGTATTTGTTGAAAAATCACATCTTAATAGCATTAAGATGATCGGTGGAGATGTTGAAGAGGCAAGAAGCGGGACTGATTATGGTTTAGGTTTAAGGATTTTCAATAAATTTAATGGAATTTATGCCTATACAAACAATACTGAGAGAGATAATCTTTTAAAAGTAGCCAGGAATACTGCCAGGGCTTTAAAAGCTGAGAGAGTTATTAATCCAGATAAATTAGAACCTCTTAGAGAGATGAATAATCACATTATTAAAATTAGACCTGATCAGGTTAGTCAGATAGAAAAACTTGATTTAATGAAAAGGGCCAATCAGGTAGCCAGTAATTATGATGAGACTATTAAACAGACAGTTATAAATTATTTCGATAAAAATCAGAAAATTACCTTTATTAATTCTGAAGGAGATCATGTTAATGATGAAAGGGTCAGAACCAGGCTGGCAATCTCTGCTGTGGCAAGTATAGGCGGAGAAAAACAGACTGGGTTTTATGCCCCTGGTGCCCATATGGGTTTTGAATTTTATGATACGATTGATATAGAAGATTATGCGGAAGAGGCTGCCAGAATAGCAGCAACTATGATAAAAGCAGATTATGCCCCAGCAGGTAAAATGCCAGTTGTAATTGATAATGGTTTTGGAGGAGTTATTTTTCATGAGGCCTGTGGTCATAGCCTGGAGGCAACTTCAGTTGCTAAAAAGACCTCTGTATTTGCTGATAGAGTTGGAGAACAGATTGCCAGCGAGGTTGTAACAGCAATAGATGATGGTACTATTCCTAATGCCTGGGGTTCTCAGAATTTTGATGATGAGGGTATTCCAATGCAGAAGAATGTCTTAATTAAAGATGGGATCCTCCAGGGTTATTTAGTTGATAGATTAAATGGTCGGAGAATGGGTGCTGAACCTACCGGTTCTGGCCGGAGAGAGAGTTATAAGTATGCTCCAACTTCCAGGATGACAAATACCTATATTGCTCCAGGCCAGAGCAGCAAAGAAGAGATTATAAATAGTGTTGATTATGGTCTTTATGCCAGCAAAATGGGTGGTGGCTCTGTTGATCCTTCAACAGGGCAATTTAATTTTAATGTCCAGGAAGGTTATCTGATTAGAGATGGCAAGATTGCTGAGCCTGTTAGAGGAGCAACTCTAATCGGTAAAGGAGAAGATATTCTTAAAAAAATCGATATGGTTGGAGATAATCTGGCCCATGAACAGGGAATGTGTGGCTCAATTAGTGGCGCTGTACCAGCCAATGTTGGTCAGCCGATGATCAGGGTTTCAGAACTAACAGTTGGCGGTAGAGAAGGAGGCCAGTCATAAAATGGAATATAGAGATTTTAAAAATAAGATATTCAAGCAGGCAGAAGCAGCCGGATTTTCTGAATTTGAGCTTTATAGAAACAGGAATTCAAGTATAGATCTCAGGGTCTTTAAAGGTGAAGTTGATCATTATTCTTTAAATGATGATGATGGCATTGGTTTTAGAGGAATTTATCAGGGCAAGATGGGTTTTGCTTATACTGAGAGCATCTCAGAATCAGAGATAGATTTTTTAGTTAATAAAGCTAAAGAAAATGCAGAAATTGTAGATAAAGAAGAAGGAATTATATTCAGTGAGATGACTGAGTATAAGGAGCTTAATTTAGAGAGTGATGATTTTGGGGAGATTAGCCCTGATGCTAAAATTGAACTGCTTAAAAAAGCAGAAAAAGCTGCCTATGATTATGATTCCAGGGTAGAAGTAGTTAATTATTGTATGTATTCTGATATGATGTTAGAAGAGATAATGGATAATAGTGGAGAGCTTGAACTTAGTAATGACAGTCAACTTGCCTATATGTTTATCTCAGTTGTAGCAGCTGATGAGTCTGATAAGAAATCAAGTAGCAAGGTAGTTGTTAAAAGAAAATTTGCAGATTTTGAGCCTGTAAGACTGGCAGAGGAGGTTGCTAAAGAGGCAGTATCTCTATTAGGAGCCAGTTCGATAGAATCAGGTAATTATCCGGTTTTATTGAGATATGATGTTGCCGGTGATCTTCTTCAAACCTTTGCTTCTACATTATCTGCAGAAAATGTCCAGAAAGGCCTATCATTATTTGAAGGAAAGCTGGAAGAAAAGATTGCAGTCGATGATTTAACCCTGATTGATGATCCTTTTATGAAAGAGGGCTTTAGATCAACTCCTTTTGATTCTGAAGGTTATCCTACCAGAAAAAAAGAAGTTATAAAGAATGGAATTTTAACAACTTATTTATATAATTTAAAGGCTGCTGCCAGAGATGGTGTTGAATCTACAGGTAATGCCTTTAGAAGTTCTCATAAAAGTTCAGTTGGTATTGCTCCAACTAATCTTTATATTGAACCTGGAAATATTAGTTTTAATGAACTTAAAAAAATGAAGGAAAAAACTTTATTGATTACTGATATTACTGGACTTCATTCCGGAGCCAATCAGGTTTCAGGAGATTTTTCTTTAAGTGCAGAAGGTTTTCTCCTTGAAGAGGGCGAGATAGTTAAACCTGTTGAACAGATAATTATTTCCGGTAATTTTATAGAGTTGTTAAAAGATGTTATTGGAATCGGTGATGATTTAGAAATGGGTTCACCAGGCAGGGGACATATAGGTTCTCCTTCCTTATTAATTGAAAGTATGGCAATTGGAGGCAATTAATTGACATAGATTTGCCCCTATGCTAGAATTAATTTTAAGTATTTATCTTTAGAAGGGAGATTTTTATGGCTGAAAAATATTTCTTTACATCTGAATCTGTTACTGAAGGTCATCCTGATAAGGTTGCCGATCAGATATCTGATGCTATTTTAGATGAAATTTTAAAATGCGATCCAGATGCCAGGGTTGCCTGCGAAACCTTTGTTACTACAGGACTTGTTCTGGTTTCAGGTGAGATTACTACTGATTGTTATGTAGATATTACTGATATTACCAGAAAAAAAGTCGTTGATATTGGATATAATAGGGCTAAATATGGTTTTGATGGTGAAACCTGTGCTGTTTTAACTGCCATCGATGAGCAGTCATCTGATATTGCCCAGGGAGTTAATACTGCTTTAGAGGTCAGAGGAGAAGCAGAAAAGGATAAAGAAGAAAAAGGTAAAGCAGAATTAGGCGCCGGTGATCAGGGCATCATGTTTGGCTATGCCTGTAATGAAACACCAGAACTTATGCCTTTACCGATTACTTTATCCCACAGGCTGGCCCAGAGACTGGCTGAAGTGAGAAAGAATAAATTGCTTGATTATTTAAGGCCTGATGGTAAAACCCAGGTTACAGTTGAGTATGAAGGTGATAAGCCGAAGAGAGTTGATAAAGTTGTAATCTCTGCTCAACATCATCCAGATAAAAAATTAGCTGATTTAAGAACAGATTTGATTAAACATGTTATAAAAAAAGTAATTCCTGCCGAGTTATTGGATGAAGGAACAGACTATTTGATTAATCCTACTGGCAGATTTGTAATAGGTGGCCCTCATGGAGATACAGGTCTGACTGGAAGAAAGATCATTGTTGATACATACGGTGGTGTTGCCAGACATGGAGGCGGCTGTTTTTCAGGAAAAGATGCCACTAAAGTTGACCGTTCTGCCACTTATGCTGCTCGGTATGTTGCAAAAAACATTGTGGCTGCTGGACTGGCTGATAAATGTGAGGTTCAATTATCCTACGCTATTGGTGTGGCCAAACCATTATCTATTATGGTTGATACTTTTGGAACCGGGAAAGTATCTGAGGAAAGATTGACTGAGTTAATTAAAGAAAATTTTGACTTAAGACCAGGGAGTATTATCAGGAACTTAAATTTAAATGAGCCAATTTTTCAACAGGTTGCCTGTTATGGTCATTTTGGAAGACCTGAACTTGATTTACCCTGGGAGCAGACTGATAAGGTTGAAGCATTAAAAAGCTCATTATAATTAGTAATAAACCGGAGAATATTATGTTTGATTCTTCGGTTTTTCTATGTGACTTAATTTCCAGTGAGGTGATTAGTATGTCAAATATAACTGAAAAATATATAGATATTATAGTTGATGTGCCTCACCTGGGAGACCGAGGGGCTTTTTCCTATCTTCCAGAAAAAGGGAAAAATGTTGATAGCTATAAAGTCGGGCAGTCTGTAAGAGTTCCCTTTGGTAGAAAGAAGGTTACTGGATATATTGTTGGGTTTTCATCAGAGATAGATATTGATGAAACTAAAGTAAAAAATATTAGTAAGCTAATTAATTCTAAACCATTGTTTACAGGTGAATTACTTGAAACATTGAGATTACTTGCTGATTATTATTCTACCAGTTTCTTGAGTTTAATCAAGACAGCTCTGCCTGCTGGAGTTGATGGATCAGGTACTGCTCAAAAAAAAGTAATCGGCTATAAAGTTGCTTTCAAAGATGAAGAGTTAATAAAAAAGATAGATGAAATTAAAAGCAGGGCACCGGCTCAGGCCCGAATATTAAAAGTTTTTTTGGATTCTGATACTGAAGTTATAGAAGCAACAGATCTGGTTGAGAGAGCATCTACTTCCAGAAATGTTCTCTATTCATTAGAAGAAAAGGGGTTTGTTGAAAGAGAAGAAGTTATTAATAGGAGAAGGCCAGAATATAAGATTATTGGTAGAGACGAGAAAATAGATTTTGAGCTTAATTCTGAACAGGCTAATGCTTTTGCAGAGATTTCCCAATCTCTGAATGATAATCTTAATAAAGTATTTCTGCTTCATGGAGTAACTGGCAGCGGGAAGACAGCAATATATTTTAAGTTGATTGAGAAAGTTATTAAAAGTGGACAGGGAGCAATAATGCTGGTTCCTGAGATATCGCTTACCCCTTATATGGTTGATTTCTTTTACTCATATTTTGGTAATAAAGTTGCTGTACTCCACAGTCGTCTCTCAACTGGTGAAAGGTATGATGAATGGCAGCGGATATATCATGGAGAAGCAGAGATTGTTATAGGTGCCAGATCTGCTATCTTTGCTCCTTTGAATAATCCTGGTATAATAATAATAGATGAAGAACATGAAAACTCTTATAAACAGGGCTCTAATCCTTATTATCATGCCCGGGGAGCAGCTGTCATTAGAGCTAAAGAAAATGGAATTCCAGTTGTTTTAGGATCAGCTACCCCATCACTGGAAAGTTATTATTTTGCAATGGAGGAACAGTATCAATATTTAACTTTAAAAGAACGGGCCGGCAATGGAGTGATGCCAGCTATTGATTTAATTGATATGCGTGGTGAAATAGAAGCCGGTAATTATGGGTTGTTGAGTAATAAACTTGTCGAATCGATTAAAGAGCGGCTGGCCAATAATGAGCAGGTTATGCTATTTTTAAATCGGAGAGGTTATGCTTCTTTTATATTATGTCAGGAATGTGGCGAGGCTATTAAATGCCCAAGTTGTGATATAACTTTAACTTATCATAAAGGCATTAATAAACTGCAATGTCATTACTGTGATTATCATGTCCATGTGCCTAAAAAATGTCCGGCCTGCTCCAGTGATCT
>JBNJEB010000042.1:0-11573 GCA_051745425.1 Bacillota bacterium | reverse complement strand
CCACCTGTTGAGGGTTGAATAATGGCATTAACGCCTTCGGCTTTAATTGTTTCAATCACTTCAGCAAAACGTTCTTTGCTCTGGGTTGGCTGGCCAGATTCATCTCTAACATGGAGATGAATTATGGCTGCGCCAGCTTCTTCAGCCTTTTTTGCCTCTAAAGCTATCTCTTCAGGAGTTATCGGTAGATTTGGATTATCTTCTTTTGTTACTTCTGCTCCACAGATTGCTGCAGTAATAATTAATTTATCCATAGACTATACTTCCCGCTGTCTTTCTTTAGGTACAACACAGGTTCCTGAAGCCTTACAGACAAGGACTGGCTCAGCAAGGACCTGGGCAGCTGATTCAAATTCTGCATCTTCAGCCGGGGCAATAACTTTATATGCTTCAAACTCCATTTTTCTTGAGGAATTACCGACCTTAACAATCTTACCTCTGGCTTCAATATAATCGCCGGCATAGACAGGAGCAGTAAATTCAACATTATCATAAGAAACAAATAGCCCTTCATCTCCATCATTTCTAATTAATAATTCAGTTGCAACATCACCAAAAAGTTCTAACATTTTAGCACCATCAACTAAATTACCTGCATAATGGGCATCGGCATTACTCATTCTAAGACGGATTTTAGCTGTTGTCATAACTATTTCTCCTCCTTGTTTTTTTCACGGTTTAATTCTTCTGCTAAAAATGAGGCCACTTCCGGGGGCAGTGTACCAATTCCAAACCCGGCATCAAAGCCCAATTCAAGGGCAAGTTCGTGGCTGATCCTCGGGCCTCCAACTACAATTGTAAATCTATCTCTTAAGCTTTCTGCTTCCAATAATTCTACTAATTCAGTTAAATTTTTGACATGAATATCTTTCTGGGTTACTACCTGTGATACTAAAATGGCATCAGCTTGAAATTCCAGAGCTTTATGGATTAATTCTTCATTTGGAACCTGACTCCCCAGGTTAAGAGTTTTAAACATAGGATAGCGTTCAAGCCCATATTCACCTGAATAGCCTTTCATATTCATGATGGCATCCAGGCCGACAGTATGGGCATCAGAACCGGTACAGGCTCCAACAACCCTCAAGGGGCGGCCTATATTTTCTTCGATATAATCATTTATCTGATAATAATCCATCACCGATGTTGTTGCCCTGGCAACTCTAATTTTAGTATAATCAATAGTTTTATCTGTCTGGCCATAGACAACATAAAATGAAAAATCTTCTCCAAGATCTTTAGTATGAACAACTTCTACTTCTTTTAAATTAAGCTGAGAAGCCATCTTTCTGGCTGCTTCTTTCCCCTCTGGACCTGCAGGCACAGGCAGAGTGAAACTCAATTGAATTTTACCGTCATTCATGGTATCGCCATATGGTTTAACAGCAGTCAAATCTCTATTCACTGGCAGTCAGCTCCTTTCTAAATATCTCAGCAAAGGGGTTATAATAATCCGCTGATTTCTTGATTACACCATCTTTACCCTTACCGCCATCTCTTGGCCTTTCAATCCCGGCAAAAAGACCTGATTCGAGAGCTGAAATTAATCCTTTTTCGGCTATCTCTTCCAGCATCTCTAAAGTTTCATCAAGAACCTGGTCTGCCCTATTTTGAATTTTACCATCTGGTTTAAACTGGATCTCATCGCCAAGATTACGAGCGTTATTAAAGATATACTTTGCATTTTCAAGGCTGAGAGCCCTATCCTGCATGAAAGGAGTATGAATTGCTTCTGTTAACATTCCTAAAAGCTGAATACCCTGACCGGTTATAATCGAAGTCAAATTAAACATACCATCCTGGAGATGGCCTTTAAAGATATCTCCAGTCATATATTTTGTTGGTGGCATATATTTTAATGGAGCATCAGGGAATAACTGCCTTACCAGTTGAGCCTGAGCAATCTCAAGCAGGAAGCCATCTGCAACTGTTGGATCAATTTCAAAAGCATGGCCAAGACCCATCAGTTCAGGAGGAAGCTGACTTCTACTGGCCAACTCTTCATTGATAAATTGTGAAGCAACAACTGTATGGGCCTCAGTTAGGGCATCGGCAGTTGTCAGATAATTATCCTCACCTGTATTAATAATAATGCCTGCATAGGCATTTATCAACCTGGAAAAATATTGATCAACAAAGGTCCTCTGCATATTAATATCTCTAAAAAGAATTCCATACATGGCATCATTAAGCATCATATCCAGGCGTTCAATAGCTCCCATAGCTGCTATCTCTGGCATACAGAGTCCCGAGCAGTAATTAACAAGCTGGATATAGTGGCCCTCTTCCTGACCAACCTCATCAAGAGCCTCCCGCATAATTTTAAAGTTTTCCTGGGTTGCAAAGGTGCCGCCAAAACCTTCAGTGGTTGGTCCATAGGGAACATAATCGAGAAGACTTTGAGCTGTACTTCTTATAACTGCAACAATATCAGCGCCCTGTCTGGCTGCTGCTCTTGCCTGCTGAACATCTTCATAAATATTACCTGTAGCTACAATAACATATAACCAGGGTTTAGGTCCTGGTGGATATTCCTGCTGTAATGCATCTCTTTTTTCTCTGGTAGCCTTAATTTTTTTCGCTCTTTTAACTGCAAGCTCTCTCATATGTGATTTAGCTTTTTTTAAACTATGCTTAGAATTTTTAACCATTTCTACTATATCAAGCTCATTCTCTGCTATAGCCTCTGATAAATCTTCAACAGTTAACTGACTAGAAAGTAATGCCTGGCCAAGCCTGACTGCAGCTCCTGTTTCTAATAAATCAGCTTTATCCAGTTGGTCAACTATCAAATTAGGTACCGGTATCTCTTCAGAATCAACTCCATCGACTCCATATAATCTTAAAACAGTCCGCTCGACTGAGGTAGTTGTCAAATTATCTATGTAATTATCAACACTATCAGCTATCTTAACTGAAGCCGAGCGGCAGCGTTCAACTTTATTTTGATCTAAATCTAATTTTGCCATACTAAAACCCCCAATATAAATAGACTAATTACTATAATAATCTGCTGCTTTTACATCATAAACAGGAATTTCAGGAAATAAGTTTATTAATTCTCCCCTTAATTTATCTGAATCCAGGTCTCTGCCTTCTGGATTATGAGGATTAACTGTAATTGCAGCCAGCTCAATCTCTTTTAATACTTGAATATCTACCTGATTCCTTTTAAGCAGCCCTAAATATCTCCTCTTCAAAAAAACTCTGGTCCCGTCTTGAATTACAACTTTAAAATTTCTGAGTTTAGCATCTTCTGATAGTTTTCTGCCCAGACTTTCTGTTAAAGCCCCTGATAGCATTAAAGTCTTAGATGTCTGCCGGCCCAGTGATATCTTTTCTAACTTTTCATCTAATTCTCTAGCAATTCCTAAAGAGCTATCAGCTTTTAATTCTATCAACTTTTTAATTTCAAGATTATTCTCACTGGTTAAACCTTCAAGCTCTATAAGCCAGCCTCCAGGCAGCTTTTTATTATTAAAGAGCCTGGCATTAATTAAATTTTGATAAAGTTTTCTTTCTCTTTCCGACTGAACCTGTGGCAGCAGCAGCTTTCTGACAGCCAATGCAGTTTTGTCAATCACTCCATCAATATTTGGAGCAAGAACTGCACCTGTCGCCAGGATTGTTCTATCTGATAAACCTGGCAGGGCTGAACTTTTTCTGTCAAGGGCCCCATCGACAATTAAATACTCAATTTTTTCTGCCAGATATTCTTTGATTTTTTCTAAGTTACTGATTCTATTAACTCCGGCCAGCTCAATCTCTTTACTAAAAAAGCTAACATTCTTATAGATATTAACCCTGCCTAAAGTTGTTAAAATCTCAGTTGATTTAATAAGCTGAAATTCAGAATCTAAATCTGCTTTGACATTTTCAGCAGTCACAAAATAAGCGCCTGAGGGTATTGATATCCTGGGTTTATCTTTATTGGTTACTGCATCTATCTCCTCACCATCTCTACCAAAAGAAATTAATCCAAGTTGATAGCCTGCATGGGCTAACTCTGACACAAGTTGATTAAAAGCTACTGTCTTGCCGGCATTTTTAGCCAGCCCAATTAAAGAAATCACCTTTACCCTATTAGTTTTATCCTTAATTAAGATTCTATCTATTAATTTTTTGGGCATTTCTTCACCCCGTTATAAATTTAATAAGAAGGGAACCAGGATCGGCACTAAAGCTGACAGAATTACACCATTAATAAAGGCTGGTATCACTACTGCCTCGCCACTTGATTCCCGCAATAAAGGCAGTGTTACATCCATTGTAGTTGCTCCTCCAGGAGCGATTGCTGTAATCCCGCCTAAATATTTTGATATTAAGGGAATTGAAATTAAGGCCAGCATTTCTCTGATAATATTTGTCAGAAAGGCCAAAGACCCTAACTCAACACTATGTAAATCTGTGAGCATCACTGCTGATAGACTATACCAGCCAAATCCTGCCCCGACTGCAGCTGTCTCACTGGCGGCAAGACCAATCAATGTGCCTGAGATAACTGCCCCAAAAATACTCCCTAATGCCACAAATAATGGTATAATTATTAAACGGATACCCAGGGCTTTGATCTGATTAAATATCCTTCTATTCTGGCCAATATCTATACCTACTCCTAAAAGCAAGATTGCCAGGGCAGCTACAGTTAGATTTTCTAATAATGGCAGCATCGATTGAGACAAAAATAACCAGCCGCTCAATAGACCTGCAATTACTATAACCATAATCTGACCAGTTAATTTTAAAGCTCCACCATTCTCTGCAGCAACCATCTCTTCATAGCCATCAACTGAACCATCTTTATGATCCAGGGCGGCCTTTAAGTAAAATGAAAATAAATAAAGAAAGATAACACTGCCAGCAATAGCACCAACTGCAATAATCAAGGCCTGAAAACCAATCTGGCCAAGATCTGCTATAACCTCTTCATCGGCTCCTATTCTGGTGCCCATGATAAAAATTAAAAACATCAAACCAAAAAAAATGACTAAATCAGATACCTTACTAACTTTTTTATCCTGATGACGCCAGAATCCAAATAAGAAACCGACAACCAGAAATGTAACAATCAACCAAAGATTCATATAAATCCTCCTCTATTTTATTAACATGCAAATTTAATACCAACTTATTTATTTTTCTAGACCTCAATATTATATTTCTTAAGTTTATACTGGAGTGACTGTCTTGATAAATCTAATTCTTCAGCTGCTTTAGTTATATTACTATCAGCAAGATCTAAAGCTTCTTTAATCAGCTTAATCTCTATCTCTTCAAGATATTTGGAGAGAGATGAAAGTTCTCTAACTGAAGGAAGTTGAGCTAGTCTTTTAGATTTATCAATTTCCGATAAACTATTTCTATTTAATTTCTTCTGAAGATAATCTGGCAAAATTTCAAGGTTAATACATGAACCATCCTGGCAGAGATTAAATCCACATTCTATCATATGTTTTAATTCCCTGACATTCCCTGGCCAGTCATAGGATTTCATCTTATTTAAAAGTTGATCACTTATTCCAGATAGGTCCTGGCCAAACTCTTGATTAAATTTAGATATAAAATGATCTACTAAAATTGGAATATCTTCTTTCCTTGCCCTCAATGGAGGTAACTCAAAGGAGACAACACTAATTCTATAAAATAGATCCTGGCGAAGAGTCCCCTCGGCAAAAGCCTGGTCTGGACTCTGATTCATAGTAGAGATAATCCGAATATCAACATCTATCTCTTTCTGGCCTCCGACTCTTCTAACTTTCCCCTCCTGGAGAACCCTTAATAATTTAGCCTGAAGATCATAGTCCAGAGAATTAATCTCATCTAAAAGAATTGTTCCTCCTTCAGCCTGTTCAAAGAGACCTGGTTTAGAATGGGCCCCAGTAAAACTTCCTTTCTCTGTTCCAAAGAGCAGACTCTCTAAAAGATTCCTGGGCAAGGCTGCACAGTTCTGGGCTATAAAGGGTCTATTTACTCTAGGGCTGGCATTATGAATTCCCTGGGCAAAGAGCTCCTTACCAGTTCCAGTTTCTCCAATTATTAAAACTGATGAGTCATTCTGGGCGGCTCTGATTCCTGATTTTATTAAATTTTTAAAGTTTTCTTCTTCGCCAATGAGATCTTTAAAAGTATAGGTTGTATTATTATCTTTAACCTGCTTGCTTTTGATATCTTTGCCATTATAAAATTTATTTCTTAAGTCTGAGAAATTATCAACCATCTCCTGAAGATAGGTTATATCCCTGGATATTTCCATGGCAGCTTTACTGTTATTTGCAAGAACCAGTGGAATAGTTTTATTAATAGTAGTTATCTGCTGGCCTTTTTTATTAACAAATGTCTGCTGTTCATTATTATAGGTTTCCCTATTGTTTAATGTCTGCATTAGAGTACTGCTTTCATATGTCAATGAAGGAAAAGCTTCAAATATATTTTTATCGAGAACCTCCTCTGGCTCAAGACCATCAAGTTCTGAGGCTCTCTGATTATATAAAATAGTTCTCCCTCTCTGGTCAACTATATGCATGCCCTCATCTAAGGAATTAACAATCTGTTTCCAGATTTGATTATTTAATAGATTTTCTCCATCATCGGTCATTATAATATCATCAATTTTAATCATCTAATAAGTCTTCCTATTTTTAAAGTTAAAATAGACTTTCTAATTACTAATATTCAATCCAGGATCAATAATACCTGCATATTAGTGCAAAATATTTTTCTAAAAGCAAAATATTTTTCTGCTTTATTAGTATCTAGTAAGTGTGATATTATTAAAGCAAGGAGGAAATATGATGGATGATAGATTATTTTTTAACTGTAATTTAAGAAAAGCCTATAATGACTGGCAAAAAGATGCTGCTTTTTTAGTAAAAAATGGGAGGATAGTTGCAGCTGGAGATAAATCCTCATTATTAGGCAAATGGGGTGATTTGCCTAAAGTAGATCTCAAAGGCAAAACTGTAACAGCCGGGTTTAATGATTCCCATCTCCATTTATATCAATTAGGTAAAGATATTCAGGCACTGGACCTGTCAGATGTTGGATCTTTAAGTGAATTTAAAGATCTAATTTCTAAATGGGCAGAAGATAAAAATACTGCTAATAATGATTTATTAAGGGCTATAAGATTGCATGATCAAAATTTGCCTGCTGGCAAACTGCCTGATCGTGACATTCTTGATAGTTTAGTAGCTGACCGCCCATTAATTATTACCAGGGCCTGTTATCATGCTGCCACTTTGAATTCTAAAGCTTTAAAACTTGCTAATATAAATAGAAATACAGAAGCACCAGAAAGTGGCCGAATTGGCAGATTTAAAGATGGCCGACCAGATGGCCGACTATATGATAGTGCTATCCAACTTTTAGAGGATGGCCTGCCTAAACCTGATCCAGATAATATAGCTAAAACAATGGCCTCAGCAAGTAAAAAACTGATCGCTGAGGGGATTACCTCAATTGGTACTGATGATCTTAATGCTATAAATAGACCTGATTTAATGCTCTCTGCTTATAATAAATTAATCGAGAGTGATGATAAATCGCCAAGGTTATGGCTGCAGCAAAGAGTAAACTCCTTAAAAGAGATAAAATGGCTAAAAGAAAATTCCTGTCAGACCGGAAAAGGTGATTACTGGAAACTCCATGGGCCCTTAAAAATTATGTTAGATGGCTCTCTTGGTGCTAAAACTGCTGCTTTAAGCATTCCTTATGCTGGTAGCGACAGGAATTATGGGGACTTATTATTATCCGAGAATAAACTTATAGATTTATTGAATACTGCTGCTAAATATGATTTTACAGCTGCTATTCATGTAATCGGAGATAGAGCTTTAGATACAGCTTTAAATGCCATGGAAGAATCCAGAAAAAATGGCTTTAATTTAAAGGGATCTTTACTAATTCATTGCCAGATCACCAGGAAAGAACAGTTAAAGAGACTGGGTGATTTAAAAATGAAGCTGGCTATCCAGCCGGCCTTCGTTGCCACAGACTGGGGATTTGTTGAAGCTTATGTAGGAAAAAATCTAGCCAGAAATTCTTATGCCTGGAAAAGCCTGATTAATAAGGGGGCCTGCCTGGCCGGCAGTTCTGATGCCCCTATCGAACCGACCAATCCTCTCTGGGGAATTCAAACCGCTGTAACCAGACAGAATAAAGAAAATAAACCTGCTGCTGGCTGGAGACCTGCCGAAAGATTAGAGCTGGACCTGGCCTGGGATTTATTTACCAGCGCAGGAGCTATTTTAAGCGGCGAAAGTCATTACAAAGGTAATTTAAAGCCAGGGCAGCTTGCAGATTTTGTGGTTCTTTCAGAAAACCCTTATAATATTCCAGCAGAAAGTATATCAAATCTAGAAATTGAAGCTACTTATCAGCATGGCCAGAAAGTTTATTAGGCTTCTTCATTGATATAATTTCTATAAAGATATTCAGTTGTCATAGCCGAAAGCATTGCTCCATATCCAAGTTCAAAAGTTATTAAATCGCCAACTTCCAGTTCCTTTTCTGCATCAGTTACATCAAGCAGAAGATGATCGCTGCTGGCACCAATTACTTCTATACCTTCTATAGTTGGTTTAACCCCATCTGGCCTGATATCCTGACGACCTACTTCCAGGATTGCTCTGAGCCTGGTGCCTTTATCTTCAAACTCTGGTTTCTGACCAAAGGCATCATGGCCTATCTCTCCTGTAGGTACAGATGGTTTATGTTTTAACTCAATCACTGGAGCTGTTAGGGTAATATTCTGCCTGTTAAAACCGATTAAATCTCTCTGATGAGTTACATCTGTTCCCTGAATAATGCCTTCACCGATTCTAAAATGATTAATCCCTTGAGGAAGTTCATCTCTTTCTAATAAGATTGAGGTGGCTGTATTTCCGCCTGAAATAACTGGCAATTTACAATTTAAGATAGTCTCAAGTCGGTCCCTTAAATCCACAAGAACCCTTGTGTTGGTTGGGGTTGGAAGAACTCCGCCATAGCAACCTACATTTGTTCCTATTCCTAAAATTTCAATACCCTTTAATTCTAGAGCTTCTGTCAGAAAATCAGGGAGATCGTCCTGCATTACACCTTCCCTTAAGTCTCCAACATCAACCATAATTATAACTTTATGTTTCTCATTTTTAGATTCGGCTGCCACTGATAAAGCCTTTAAAGTCTTTAGTTCAGTATTAAGACTGATATCAGCATATTCAATAACTTCTTCTGCTTCTCCAGGATGAGGTAATCTTAATAGAAGCATTTCAGCCTCCAGACCTGCTTCTTTAAACTTTTTTAAATTTTTAATTCTAGAATCAGCAAGCTGGTCTATACCGCCTTCAAGAAATGCTCTGGCAACTTTTAAATCGCCGGCAGCTCCTTTGGCAACACCGGCAAGCTTGATACCATTAGCGGCACATTTTTCTTTCATCTGCCTGGCGTTTTCTCTGATCTTGTCTAAATAAATATTAGTACAGGGATATTTAGTCATTATTTATACCTCCAGTTTATTATTGCTTTCCTATTTATTATAACAATAAAGTATATGAAATTACCAGTTTGATTTTTTGCAAAACAATAAATTTAATTGGCATAAAAATTGCATTTAATATAAGGTGAAAAGCAAACAATTAAAATCTAAACCTAATTAGGGGGAAATTTTATGCAGGAATATAAGAAGATTGATCTATGGAAAGATGTTAAAGAAGAAGACTGGAATGATTGGCACTGGCAACTAAAAAACAGAATTACTGATGTTGATCATTTAAGCAAGGTTATAGATTTAACAGACCAGGAAAAGGAAGAAATAAATCAAGCCTTAGGAAAATTAAGAATGGCTATTACTCCTTACTATGCAAGCTTAATTAATAATCAAGACCCTGACTGCCCAATCAAAAAACAGGCTGTTCCAGTTGCTGAAGAATTAAATTTAGGCGATGCTGATATGGAAGATCCTCTTCACGAAGATGTTGATTCTCCTGTTCCAGGCCTAACCCATCGTTATCCAGATAGAGTGCTTTTACTTATTACTGATCAATGTTCAATGTACTGCCGTCATTGTACCAGAAGAAGATTTGCTGGTTCTAATGATGAAGCTCTACCATTAGGTGAAATCGAAAAAGCTATTGATTATATTAGAGAAACTCCAAGAGTTAGAGACGTCCTCTTATCAGGAGGCGATGCTCTCTTAATTTCTAATGAAAAACTAGAAAAGATAATTAAAAAATTAAGAGCAATTGATCATGTTGAAATTATCAGAATTGGGTCAAGAACGCCAGTAGTTATGCCTCAAAGAATAACTCCTGAGCTTGTAAATATGCTTAAAAAATATCATCCTATTTATTTAAATACTCATTTTAATCATCCTGATGAAATCACACCTGAGACTGAAAGGGCAGCTAAATTACTTGTGGATGCTGGTATTCCAGTCGGTAACCAATCTGTTCTCTTAAAAGAAGTTAATGATAATCCAAAAGTAATGCGGGAATTAGTCCATGGCATGCTTAAATTAAGAATCAAGCCATATTATATCTACCAGTGCGACCTTTCTCAGGGGATTGAACATTTTAGAACCAGAGTTGACAGAGGAATTAGTATAATTGAGTCTTTAAGGCAACATACAACTGGTATGGCGATTCCAACCTACGTTATTGATGCCCCTGGTGGAGGTGGCAAGATACCTGTCAATCCCCAGTATTTAATCTCTAGATCACCTGGAAAAGTTGTCCTCCGTAATTTTGAAGGAAAGGTTTTTGCCTATACAGAACCAGGTTATGAAGCAGATAAAGATAATATCCCAGAACATACTGGAGGAGTAAGCTTATTAGCAGAAAATGATAAATATAGTTTAGATACTGAAAAAGATAACGTAAAATAAATATTTTCCAGGGGACTTCTCTGATTGTTGACATTATAAGACTATGCCTATACAATTAGATTAATCGATAGGAGGTTATAGCAAATGTTAAATCTACTTGCAATCAAGGGAAGTCCCCGTTCTAATAGTAATAGTAGTTTTATGCTGGATAAAGTAATTGCTGGCTGTAAGGAAAAAGCAGAGACAGAAAATATAGAAATAACTGAAAAAATCATAAAACCTTTTACCATGGATATTAAAACCTGTACTGCCTGTTTCCATTGTGATAAGACGGCTAAATGTGTATTTAATGATGATATGACAGAACTATTAAAGGATTTTGATGAAGCTGATATAGTTTTACTTTCTTCTCCTGTCTTTTTCAATGGTACACCTTCTCATATCAAAAAGTTGATTGACCGCTGCCAGCCATTATGGGCCAGCAAATATGTTTTAGAAGATCCTATCATTGATAGAGATAAAAAGAGAAGATCTGTTTTAATTGGTGCAGCCGGTGCCCCTGGTTACGAAGACCAATTTATTGCTTTAGAAAAAGTAACCTCTTTATTTTTTAAAGCTATAAATGCAAGAAAATTTACTCAATTTTTATATCCAAATACTGATAACAATTTGATATCTGAAGATAAAGAAGCCTTAAATAAGTTGAATCAGATTGGTAAAGATCTTATAAGTGAATTTATTGATGATTAATTTTTTTAGTTAGAGCAGG
>JBNJEB010000041.1:0-11583 GCA_051745425.1 Bacillota bacterium | reverse complement strand
AAAAGTCAAACCTGATATTTGGAGGGTTGAAAATGGCTAATCTATCTGATGAAATTGAAAAGCATTTAAATAATTTAATTAATGAATATCAGGGAAAAATCAAAATTAAAAGAAATAGTTTAGCAGATGAATTTGATTGTGCTCCTTCTCAAATAAATTATGTTTTAAATACAAGATTTACAACAGAAAGAGGATATATAGTAGAAAGTAGAAGAGGAGGAAGTGGGTTTATAAGAATAATTAAGATTTCTATTGATTCTACTGATGATTTATTGCGAAAAGTTTTAGCTAGAGTTGGTCAATCTCTTACTAAAAAACAAGCCGATGGAATTATTAAAAGGTTATATGATAACCAGATAATTAATGATCGTGAGAGAAACTTAATGGAAACAGTTTTTCATAGAAAGACATTAAATGTAGATAGAAATTTAAGAAATTATCTTAGAGGAAATCTTATGAAATCTATGCTTAAGGCGATATTAAAATCTGAATTAGATTAATTGTATATTATTTTGGAGGTGTTTTTAAATGTTTGATAGATTTACTGAAAGAGCAAGAAAGGTATTGAAATACGCTGAAGAAGAGGCTAGATATTTAAAGCATAATTATATTGGAACAGAGCATATATTGTTGGGTTTAATTAGGGAAGATGAAGGTATAGCAGGCTCAATTTTAGTTGATTTAGATATAACTCTTGATAAGGTAAGAAAGAAAGTCAAAAATATTATAGGTGAAGGTAATCAGAAAGAAGATTCAATTAAATCAATTGGCTTAACACCCAGGACAAAAAAGATTTTAAATCTTTCGATGGATGAGGCTAGAAGATTAGACCATAATTATATAGGGACTGAGCATATATTATTAGCATTAGTTAGAGAAGGAGAAGGTGTCGGAATAAATATTATTACCCAGTTAGGCGGTAATTTAGATGATATTAGAGATGAAATTCTAGATTTAATTGGTGGAAATACATCTAATTCGGCAGTAGTCTCTGAGGGTAAAGGTGGTACTCCAAATCTAGATGAATATAGTCGCGATTTGACTGAATTAGATAAAGAGGGTAAGTTAGACCCCGTAATTGGTAGAGATAAAGAAATTCAAAGAGTTATTCAAGTATTAAGTAGAAGGACAAAAAATAATCCTGTTTTAATTGGAGAGCCAGGAGTTGGCAAGACAGCAATAGTAGAGGGTCTTGCTGAAAGGATTAATAAAGAAGATGTACCTGAAATTTTACTGAATAAAAGAGTTATATCTTTAGATTTGAGTGCTATGGTTGCTGGTACTAAATATAGAGGTGAGTTTGAAAAGCGCTTAAAATCGGTGATGAATGATATTCAAAAAAGTGGTGATGTTTTACTCTTTATTGATGAGCTTCATACATTAATTGGCGCTGGTGCTGCTGAAGGCGCAATTGATGCTGCCAATATTTTAAAGCCAGCCCTAGCAAGAGGTGAGATCCAAACAATTGGAGCAACTACTTTAGATGAATATAGAAGATATTTTGAAAAAGATGCGGCATTAGAGAGGCGCTTTCAATCAATTATGATTGAAGAGAATACAGTTGAAGAGTCGATTGAAATATTAAAAGGATTAAGAGATGCCTATGAAGCCCATCATAGAGTTCAAATTACGGATGATTCTATTATTTCCGCAGTTAAGTTATCATATAGATATATTCAGGATAGGTTTTTGCCAGATAAAGCGATTGATTTAATTGATGAAGCAGCATCTAAGGTAAGATTGAGTAATAATATTAGACCAGATGAATTTAAAGAGATAAATACTCAGCTTGATGAAGTCAAAAAAGAAAAAGAAGCTGCAGTTGAAAATCAGGAATTTGAAAAAGCAGCTAGATTGAGAGATAAAGAAAAAGAACTAGAAAATGAATATCAGGAATTAAAAGATAAATGGGAGACAGAAAAAGATTCTAAAGAAACCAGTGTATCTCCTGAGGATATTGCATCAATTGTCTCAAGTTGGACAGGTATTCCAGTTGAAAAGTTGGAGGAAAAAGAAAAGTCTCGTTTATTAAATTTAGAAGATAAACTTCATGAAAGAGTTATTGGGCAGGATGAAGCAATTAAATCTGTATCTCAAGCAATTAGAAGAGCACGTTCGGGATTGAAACCACCTAAAAGGCCAATAGGATCATTTATGTTTTTAGGTCCAACTGGAGTAGGTAAAACTGAACTTGCACGTTCTCTGGCTGAGGCAATGTTTGATGATGAGGACGCTATGATAAGACTTGATATGTCAGAATATATGGAAAAACATTCCGTTTCTAGAATGGTGGGGTCGCCTCCAGGATATGTTGGTTATGATGATGGTGGTCAATTAACAGAGCCTGTAAGAAGAAAGCCATATTCTGTAATCTTGTTTGACGAAATTGAAAAAGCTCATCCTGATGTTTTTAATATGTTGCTTCAGATATTAGAAGATGGGGTATTAACTGACTCCCATGGAAGAAATGTTGACTTTAATAATGCTGTGATTATTATGACATCAAATGTTGGTGCAAATATGATTAATAGTCAGGGTTCTTTAGGTTTTAAGGCTGATAAAGATCAGAGTCAAAAAGAATATGAAGCTATGAAGGAAAAGGTGATGGATGATTTAAGAAAAACATTTAGGCCTGAGTTCATCAATAGATTGGATGAGACTATTGTTTTTCATTCACTAAGTAAAGAGGAAATTAAGAGTATAGTGGAATTAATGCTAGAAGATTTAGAAGAAAGATTATCTGAAAAGAATCTAAAAATTGAATTATCTGAAGCTGCAAAGACAAAGTTAGCAGATGATGGTTATGACCCTGATTATGGTGCAAGGCCATTGAGAAGATCAATTCAAAAATTAATTGAGACTCCATTATCTGAAAAATTGATTTCTGGTAAATATTCAGATGGGGATAAGATTAAAGTAGATGTTGATAAGGAAGATAACTTAACTTTTAGTAAGTAATCATTACAAGCATATATTATCATCTATATTCTTGTAACAAAAAGCTAAAAATGATATAATTATATTGTTAATAACTAAATAAAATGTAAAATATTCAAGCAGGTGATTTGACTATTGGCTAAAACCAAAAAGTATTATAAATGTACTGAATGTGGTTATAAATCTACTAACTGGATGGGAAAGTGTTCCAGTTGTAACAGCTGGAACACTTTTGTTGAATATATTGAAAAAAAGAATAATAATTCAAGTAAAAATATTTCTGGTGATATTACTGTTAAACCTCTTATTGAAAAATCTCTTGAAACTGAAGATGAGAGAATCTCAATAAATATTAAAGAAGTAGATAGGGTTTTAGGTGGTGGCCTGGTTAAAGGTTCGCTAGTATTACTTGGAGGCGAACCAGGCATCGGTAAGTCTACTATAACCTTACAAATTGCAAAAAAATTGGCTGAGAATAATAAAAAGGTTTTGTATATATCTGGTGAAGAATCTATTAATCAGATTTCTATTAGAGCTAAAAGACTTAATGCTTTTAATAATAATATTCTTATAATGTCTATTACAGATATTAATAGTATATATAAACATTTAAATGGTAAAGATTATGATCTTATAATAGCTGATTCAATCCAAACAATTTATGATTCTCAATATGAATCATCCCCTGGAAGTACTGTTCAAATTAGAGAAGTCACATCCTCTTTTATGAGTTTTGCAAAAAAAGAGAATGTGCCAGTAATAATTATTGGGCATGTTACTAAAAAAGGTCAAATAGCTGGGCCTAAACTTATGGAGCATATGGTTGATACAGTTTTGTATTTGAGTGGTGAGAGCAATAATTATAGATTATTAAAGAGTCATAAAAATAGGTTTGGCTCAGTAGAAGAAGTTGGCGTTTTTTCTATGGAGAGTGATGGATTAGGTGAAGTTGAAAATCCGTCTAATTTATTTTTAAGAGAAAGGCCTATTAACTCTTCAGGTTCTACAGTTGTTCCTATTTCTGAAGGAAACAGAGTTATTTTAGTAGAATTACAGGCTCTGGTTGCTTCAAGTAATTATGGTAATCCACAAAGGATTGCATCGGGGATTGATAGAGGAAGGGCAAATTTAATTTTGGCTGTTTTAGAAAAAAGGTTAGGATTAAACCTTTCTGAAAGAGATGTGCATTTTAATATAGTGGGTGGCTTAAAAGTTAAAGAACCTGCTTTAGATTTGGCGTTGGCCGCTGCAATAATTTCCAGTTATTTAGACTATAATATACCTTCGGATACAATATTTTTTGGAGAAATAGGTTTGAGTGGTGAGGTTAGGTCTGTTCAAGCCTACAAAAACAGAATTAGCGAAGCTAAAAAGATGGATTTTAAGCAGATTGTTTTACCAGCAGGTAATAAAAGCGATAATTCTCTTGAAAATATTAATTTGTATCCGATTGCAAATGTAAACGAGTTATTTAATTTGATTAAAAATGATTTTTAAATTAAGGAGGTGGGCAAATGGATAGAGGAGATGACATTATGTATGATATCCTACATATAATAGCACCTGGTACAGTTTTTAGAGAGGGTTTAGAAAATATTTTAAGAGCTAAAACAGGTGGTTTGATTGTAGTAGGAGATAATGAAGAAATAATGGATATTGTTGATGGCGGTTTTAATATCAATGCGGATCTTACTCCTGCTAGAATATATGAGTTGGCTAAAATGGATGGAGCAATAATTTTGAATAAACAGGCAGAAAAAATTTTAATTGCCAATGCTCAGTTAGTACCTGACAATAGCATTTCTTCACAGGAGACAGGCACCAGGCATAGAACTGCAGAGCGAGTTGCCAAACAAACAGGAGAATTAGTTGTTTCTATATCTCAGAGGAGAGATGTTATAACACTATATAAGGAGAATGCCAAGAGAGTATTAGAAGATATTAGAGTGGTATTATCCAAAGCAAATCAGGCAGTTCAAACTCTTGATAAATATAGATCTGTTTTAGATCAGTCATTAACTAACTTAAGTGCTCTTGAATTTGAAGACTTAGTAACTATAGCTGATGTTGTAACAGTAATTCAAAGAGCTGAGATGGTTCTTAAAATTCAGAATGAAATTGAGAAATACATTACTGAACTGGGCTCTGAAGGTAGATTGATTAAAATGCAGTTAGAAGAATTAGTGACAAATGTAAGACAGGAAACAGTTCTTTTAATTAGAGATTATATCAATTATGAGGATGAAGAACCAGATGCAGAAGAATTATTAGACGAGTTAACTGATTGGTCTTCAGATGAAATGCTTGCTACTGGTACAATTAGTAAAACTCTGGGTCTTGGTGGTAGCGTTAATTCCATGGATTTATCTATATCTCCAAAGGGTTATAGATTACTCAGAAAAATTCCAAGGCTTCCAATGCCTGTTATTGAGAATTTAATAGATGAATTTGAGAACCTTGAGGCGGTAATAAATGCATCCTCTGATGAGCTGGATGATGTAGATGGTATTGGAGAAGTGAGAGCAAGGTCTATTAGAGAGGGCTTGAGACGCTTGAGAGACCAGGTATTGTTAGATAGACATATCTAAAATTATAGCTGATTGACAGTAGTATTTTTAGATGATAGAATTATCTTAGGAGTTTTATGCCTATAAATAAAGGGAGCTGATCTATTTGAGATTTGAGATAGGAGATAAGATTGTTTACCCCAATCATGGGGCAGGAACTATCATAGGAATTGAGACTAAAGAAATTTTAGGAGAAGAGAAACAATATTATATAATGGAATTACCTATCGGTGATATGAGGGTAATGATACCTATAGATAAAATAGATGAAATAGGTGTTAGAGGTATCATTGATGAAGAAGAAGCTGACCAGATATTAGCACTTCTTAAAGGCGATAAAAGTAAAATGTCTCAAAATTGGAATAGAAGATATAGGGCCAACATGGAAAAATTAAAAACTGGAGATATTTATGAAGTAGGGGGAGTAGTTCGAGATTTAACAATTAGAGATGAAGAAAAGGGTTTATCTACAGGTGAAAAGAAAATGCTTAGTAATGCAAGACAGATATTAATTAGTGAACTTGTCCTTGCAAAAGACATGGATGAGGAAGAGGTAAAAAGTATAATAGATAATGCTTTTGATAATAACCCCCATATAGAAGAGGAAGAGTAGAGAAATATAAATATCAAGAAGGGGGTGAATATATTTGTGTTTAAAAAAGTCATAAGGATTATTCTAACTATTGCCGGTGCAATTATTGGTTATAATTTGGTTGTTATGTTAGGCATTTCTCATGATCTAACTTTTAAATTTAACAATATTAGTGAAATATTTACAAGCACACAGTTTATTGGAATAATAGCTGGCGGATTAGTCGGCTTTTTTGTTTTTGCAATTATAGTAGAAAAAATATTAAATTATTTTTTGAGTTTTGAAAATAAATTTAAAGGTATAACCTGGGAAAAAACAATAGTTGGAATTATTGGTTTGATTATTGGCTTGATTATTGGAGCATTGATAAATTTTGCTTTTTCGATACCAAAGATTCCTAGACTGGGTATGCCAGTTCAAATAGTAATTAATGTTGTTTCTGCATATTTAGGTTTTTCATTAGCAATTAGTAAAGAGAACATTATTTCAGACTTTTTATTTACTCAGAGCAAAAATTTATCTGATGATTATAATGAAAAAACAGATTTATCGGCAAATAAAATTTTAGATACTAGTGTAATAATTGATGGTAGAATTGCTGATATTTGTAAGACGGGATTTATTGAAGGCTCTTTAATAATTCCTGAATTTATTTTAGAAGAATTAAGACATATTGCTGATTCTTCTGATGTTTTAAAGAGAAATAGAGGCCGCCGGGGTCTTGATATCTTAAAACAGATGCAAAAAGATGATGGTATTAATGTTGAAATAATTAATAAAGATTTTGAGGAAATAGTAGAAGTTGATAGTAAACTTGTTAAGCTTGCAAAAATCATGTCTGGAATTATTGTGACTAATGATTATAATTTAAATAAAGTAGCTGAGTTACAAGGAGTAAGAGTATTAAATATTAATGAATTAGCAAATGCAGTAAAACCAGTAGTCTTACCAGGAGAAGAGATGGAAGTAAGGGTAATAAAAGAAGGAAAAGAAGATGGTCAGGGTATTGGTTATTTAGATGACGGAACTATGATTGTTGTTGATGAAGGCATTAAATATATTGGTGAGGAAGTTTCTGTACTGGTAACCAGTATTTTACAGACTGCTGCTGGAAGAATGATTTTTGCTAAATTAAAAGATTGAGGGGTAATATGAATTTATCATTAATAATTGCATCAGCAGGTGAAGGAAGTAGAATGAATACGGATAGAAGAAAGCAAAATATACCTATTCATAATAAACCATTGCTCTGGCATACATTATATTCAATATTGGATACTAATGTTATTTTTTCTAATATATATGTTATGGTTAATGAAAAAGATTTAAATTATACAAATAATTATATTATACCGGATTTATATATTGATAAGAATATAAATGTGAATGTATTACCTGGTGGTAGTTCCAGGGTAGAGACAATAAGTAAGGGTATTAATAATTTAGGTAAATCAACAGATTATGTTTTTATTCATGATGGTGCACGTCCTTTTATAAAGGAGGATTTATTAAATAGATTATTAAATGAATTGAGGTCTTATAATGCAGTCATTCCTGCTGTGTCAGTTAAAGATACAATAAAACTGAAAAATAATAATAGCCTGGTGGTTGATACTCTGGATAGAGATAGTTTGGTGGCTGTTCAGACTCCCCAGGCTTTTTCTTATAAAATAATAAAAAAGGCTTATGAAATAGCAGGAGATATAGAAGAAAAAGTATATGATGATTCTCTTTTAGTTGAGAGAATAAAAGAACCGGTTAAAATTGTAGAGGGCGATTATAATAATTTTAAAATAACGACTCAAGAGGATTTAGCTAAGGCTAATATCTTACTTGAGAAGAGGGGGTTTAAATAAAATTGAGAATTGGTTCAGGATATGATGTTCATAAATTTAGTGAAAATACCCCTTTAGTCTTAGGTGGTTGCAATATAGATTTTGAGTTTGGACTCGCTGGATATTCAGATGCTGATGTTGTAATACATTCTATTATAGATTCAATATTAGGAGCTGCTGGGCAAGGAGATATTGGTGATCATTTTCCAGCAGGCAATGAAGATTTTCTCGGGATTTCTAGCATTATTTTGCTTGAAGAAGTGGCAGACCTAATAGCGGAAAATGAATTTATAATTGTCAATATAGATACTACAATCATAGCTGAAAAGCCTAAATTAGTTGAATATAAAGAAAAAATGCAAAATAATATTTCCAAGGCATTGAAAATTGATTCTGAACAGGTTAATATTAAAGCTACAACAACAGAAAAGTTAGGTTTTGTTGGTAGAGGAGAAGGAATTGCTTGTCAATCAGTTACTTTGGTTGATTCATTTGAATGACTATTTACTCAGTCAAGAAATTATTAATAAGGAGAGTGAAAGTAATGTTAGTTAAAGATATAATGACTAGAAACCCTATAACAATAAATGAAGATTCAACACTATTGGAAGCAGAGAGATTATTATCTATAAATAAAATTGGTCGTTTAATAGTTACAGATAATAATGGGAAGGTTTCTGGAATAATAACAGATGGAGATTTCATGGAAAAAGAAGATTTGCAAGCCAGCATTTCCCCTCTTGTTTCTAGAGACTTAATAAAAATTAATGAAGAGGCAACAGTTAAAGAGGCCTCTCAACTGATTTCTGATCATCAGATAGGTGGTTTACCTGTTTTTTCAAAAGGTAAACTTGTGGGAATTATTACTGCTCAAGATATTGTTGAGGGTTATGTTAGGCAGGAACAGGAAAATGTAGAGATGGATAAAAGCACTATAACACCTGAAAGTGCAGCTATTTATCTATCAATGACCAGGAGCAGAGAGTATGAAGATTACTGGCTTGATAAAATTCAGGGATATGGATATAAAGGAGCGATTACTCAAACTGGAGCAAGTGCTGAAAAACTTCCTATTAAGTTAAGAGAGAGTAGTACGGTAGCAGCTATTGCAAGGGAAGTTATTGAAGAAAACCCAAGAGAAAAAATGGCTGTTTCAAATGCAGTTAAAGATGCTTACAGTCAGCTTTCATTAATTAATCCTGGCCTTGGAGGGGGATTTAAGATTGCAATCGTTAGAGGAGCTGAATATGTAACTGTAGCTATTTTTGGTAAGTTTGGCCATGCTTTAGTAGATGGTACTGAACAGTTAACAGTTGGCACCAGCGTAATATAATTAATTGATAATATTTATATAGGAGTAGTGATTTTAAATGTCAAATATGAGATTAAGATTTCCACCTAGTCCAACAGGTAAGATTCATGTTGGAAATATAAGGACAGCTCTTTTCAACTGGATTTGGGCGAGGAAAAATAATGGGGAGTTAGTTTTAAGATTAGAAGATACTGATGCTGCAAGATCTACAAAAGAGTTTGAAGATGTTATTATTAAAGAACTTAATTGGTTAGGTTTAGATGTAGATGAAGGAGTAGGTGTAGGGGGCGAATATGGTCCTTATAGACAGTCTGAAAGAAGAGAACTATATGATAAATATATAAATCAGTTATTAGAAGAAAATAAAGCATATAAATGTTACTGTAGCCAGGAAGAGCTTGATCAAATGAGGGCTGAACAGAAAGAGGCTGGAGAAATTCCTCATTATGATGGTCGTTGTAGAGATATAGAAGACAAAGATACCGATGAATATGTTGTTAGATTTAAAATGCCTCTTGAAAATGAAAAGATTGTTGTTGAAGATTTAATTAGAGGAAAAGTTGAATTTAATAGTGAAGAATTTGATGATTTTGTAATTAAAAAATCAGATGGCATGGCTACTTATAATTTTGCTGTAGTAATAGATGATGCTCTAATGAAAATTTCACAGGTCATTAGAGGTGAAGATCATTTATCTAATACTCCAAAGCAGATAATGATTTATAAAGCTCTTGGGTTTGAGCTACCTAAATTTGCCCATTTGCCATTAATTTTAGATGAAGATAAAGCTAAATTAAAGAAAAGATCTGATGATGATGCAGTCTATGTTGGGGAATTTAGGCGAAAAGGTTATTTGCCTGAAGCTTTATTTAACTTTTTATCTTTATTAGGCTGGTCTCCAGGGGATGAAGAAGAGATAATGGATAAAGATGAGATTGTCAAAAAATTTGATCTGACTCGAGTTAATAAGAGCGGGGCAGTTTTTGATATTGAGAAATTAAATTGGATGAATAATCAGTATATCCAGGCTATGGATTTAAAAAGACTTTACAAATTGGCAATCCCTTATTTAGTAAAAGCGGGTTTTATTAAATCTGAAGATCATATAGAAAAAGATCGTCTTTTAAAAATATTAGATTTGTCCAGGGATGGTCTGGATTACTTAGAACAGTTACCATTAGAAGCTGAGTTATTCTTTACAGAATTTGAGTTTGAAGATATTGAATCTGCAAAAGAAGAGATAGATGATCCCGAAGTTAAGAATGTATTAAGTAGTTTAATTGAAGAGTTAGGAGAACTTGAAGATTTTTCAAGTGATAATATTAAGTCCATTTTTAATAAAGTCAGAAAGGAAACAGGAGTTGGAGGTAGAAAATTTTATCACCCACTTCGGATGGCCTTAACCGGGAGAAGTTCTGGGCCCGATTTAGTTAGTTTTTCAGAGATAATAGGAAAAGAAGAAATTATAAATAGATTAAATGAATCACTGGAACTAGTTACTGATTAATGTCGATAAAGTAGGAGGTATAAATTGAAGGTTTATAATACGATTACAGGTCAAAAAGAAGAATTTATAACACAGGAACCTGGTGAAGTTAAGATGTATGTTTGTGGTTTAACGGTTCAGAATTATTCTCATATAGGCCATATTAGAGGTGCTATAAATTATGATGTTATAAGAAGATATTTAAGGCATAAAGGTTATGATGTCAGTTATATACAGAACTTTACCGACATAAATGAGAAGATTGTTAAAAGAGCTGAAGAAGAAGGCCTGGCTCCTATGGAACTTGCTGATAAATATTCTAAAGCTTATATAAATGATCTTAAGAACCTTAATGTCGAAATGCCTGATGAATTTTGTAGGGTTTCTGAAAATATTGATAAAATCATTGAAATTATAGAAACACTGATAAGTAAAGGTCATGCTTATGAATCAGGGGGAAATGTTTATTTTAGTGTGGAAAGTTTTGATGATTATGGTAAATTATCTGGAAGAAATATTGATGAGATGGAAGCCGGATCCAGAATTGATGTTGATGAAAACAAAAGACATCCTATGGATTTTGCCCTCTGGAAAAAGTATGAAGAAGATCCTACCTGGGATAGTCCATGGGGCAAAGGTTGGCCGGGATGGCATATAGAATGTTCGGCAATGTCGATGAAGTATTTGGGAGGTTCTATTGATATTCATGGTGGAGGTACTGATTTAGTATTTCCCCATCATGAAAATGAAATAGCTCAGTCTGAAGCATATTCTGGCGAAAAACCTTTTGTAAAATACTGGCTTCATAATGGTACAGTTGATATGTCTGGGGAAAAGATGTCAAAATCTATTGG
>JBNJEB010000040.1:0-11698 GCA_051745425.1 Bacillota bacterium | reverse complement strand
GGAATTGTTACTGAAATTACCGGTATAGATAAGGATGAAGCGGATAATATTCTAAAGGCTGCAGATTATCAAGTAAAAGAGGCTATAATAATGATTAAAAGGAGGTGTGATCTTAAAGAAGCCAAAAGATTATTAAAAGAGAATCAAGGAGACTTACGCAGTGTAATCGAATAACGAAAGTATAATTTAGAGATACTAAAATCTAAGAGGAGGAGATTCAACTTGCGTAAAAGTTTAGCGATTGTAATGGTATTAATGTTAACCCTGGTTTTAGTTGGAACAGCAGCAGCTGAGGAGTTAGATAAAAAGACAGCAAGTGAAGTTTATTTTGATGAGATTGGTGAATATGGAGGAGACTATACTCTGTCAATAACTTCAGCACCACAGACCTTTAATTATTATGGAGGTATTGATTTTTCTACTTTTAGTATAATGACTAATGTTTTAGATTCATTAACTGAAGAGAACCCTGTCACTCAGGAGATAGAACCTGGTCTAGCTTCAAGTTGGGATATTGAGGATGATGGTGAAACTGTTATCTTGCATTTAAGAGAAGGGGTTAAATGGTCAGATGGCGAGCCATTTACAGCAGATGACGTGATGTTTACTATGGAGAATTTAACATTGAATTCAAATGCAGAGGCAAATGAAGTAGCCAGATATACAATAGAAGGTGAAGTTGTAGAATTTTCTAAGATAGATGATATGACTATAAAAGCAGATTTGCCAGCTCCATTTGGACCATTTATGAGGATGTTGTCTCAGGCTCCGATAATGCCTGAACATAAACTGGCAGAACATGTTTCTGAAGATGATCCAGGGGCAATTAATGAGGCATGGGCGACTGATGTGGACCCAGAAGATGTTGTTGGGACAGGTCCGTTTACTCTTAAAGATTATGTTGTTGACCAGCGAGTTATACTGGAAAGAAATCCACATAGTTGGAGGTATGATCCAGAAGGTAATCAACTCCCTTATGTAGATGAGCTAGATTATTTAATCGTAAGAAACTCTGAAGTTCAGTTAGCTGAATTTCAGTCCGGGGAAATTGATAGTATTAGTATTTCTGGACAGGATTATACACCTCTAAAGCAGGATGAGCTTGATGGTGCTGATTATAAAGTTTATGCAGGTAGTCCTGTAGGCCCGACTCCAAGTCCTACTCATTTATCATTTAACTTTGATGTTGAAAATGAGGCTTTACAGTCCGCATTCCGTGAAGTTAAATTTAGAGAAGCTATGGAACATTTAATTGATAGAGAAAGAATAATTGAAGAAGTATATAATACATTAGCTATTAAATCTGGTACTCCTGTAGTTCCGACTAACGAAGCTTTTTATAATCCAGAGATAGAGGATATTAGAAGAGAATATAATCCTGATAAAGCTGTTGAATTATTAGATGAGCTTGGTTTTGTTGATGAAAATGGAGATGGTTATCGTCAGTTGGAAGATGGAAGTCAATTAGAGTTTGATCTGACTGCTAATGTAGGAGCTGATGATCATTCTGATATAGCAGGATTAATTAAAAATAGTCTAGAAGATGTTGGAATAGAAGTTCATTTGAATTTAGTTGAAGGAGGTCTCGTTTTTGACTTAGGCCAGGCTGGAGATTTCCAGGCGATGCTTCAGGC
This sequence comes from Bacillota bacterium, assembly GCA_051745425.1. Classification (GTDB taxonomy): domain Bacteria; phylum Bacillota; class Halanaerobiia; order Halanaerobiales; family Halarsenatibacteraceae; genus Halonatronomonas. The sequence goes on along the minus strand of JBNJEB010000040.1, from coordinate 10,064 downwards.
ATTTGGAAATCAGCCTGATCCCCAATTCCGTAAGGCTATCTGGCAACCTACAGGAGATTTATATTACTGGCATCAATCCATTAAAGATGATGATGGTAACCCAATCTTTGAAAAGATGTATGACTGGGAAGAGGAAGTCTATGAAGCTTTTGAGGCTGGTCAGGTAACACTGGATCCAGAAGAGAGAAAAGCTCATTATGATAAATGGCAGCGAATATATGCTGAAAAACTTCCAGTTATCTTTATTACAAAAGGTATGGATGTTATGGCAGTCCAGGATGACGTAGGCAATCATTATATGAACGAAGATGATATAATTGTAAATATTAATTATGCTATTTTTAAAAAATAGTATCGTTATATAATTAATATATGGAGAAACCTGGATTATTAAGGTGCTCCTCCAGGCGGCGGATAATTTTCCGTCGCCTTCTATATACAATTAAGTTAATAAATTTTTTTAGGAGTCGATTTTGATGTTTGGATATATTATCCGGAGAATTTTATATATGATTCCATTACTTATTTTAATTTCGATTTTGTCATTTGGAGTGGTAAGGATTCAGCCAGGTGAATTTGGCAGTCAATACTTAGATAACCCAAGAATAACAGAAGAGACGGTAGAAGCAATTAGAAGCCGTTATGGTTTAGACCAACCAGCGTACAAACAATATCTTACCTGGGTTAAAGGAATTATCACAGAAGGAGATTTTGGCTATTCATTTGCTTATAATAGGCCGGTTAGTGGATTAATTTGGGAAAGGCTTGGCTGGACTGTGGCAGTAGCAGGTTCGACTATATTATTTACCTGGACACTGGCAATTCCAATTGGGATTTATTCTGCTACCAAAAAGTATTCGTTTTTTGATTATTTCTTTACTTTTTTTGGGTTTATAGGAATTTCAATACCAAATTTCTTTTTGGCATTAATATTAATGTATTTCGTTTTATCAATTGGAGGAACTTCAGTTGGAGGTCTTTTTTCCAGAGAATTTATTGGGGCGCCCTGGTCTATAGCTAAAGTTATAGATCTCTTAAAGCATATCTGGATACCATTAATTGCTATTGGTACTGCTGGTATGGCAGGTATAATAAGACAGATGCGAGGGAATCTGCTTGATATTTTAGGGGAACAATATGTTAAGACAGCACGGGCAAAAGGATTAAGTGAAAGAACTGTTATCTATAAGCACGCAGTCCGTAATGCTATTAATCCATTAATATCAATCATGGGTATGCAACTTCCTATGCTGATATCTGGTACAATTATTACAGCTATAGTTTTGAACTTACCTACAATGGGTCCTTTCTTTTATGATGCTCTCTTAAATCATGATCAGTATTTAGTTATGACATTTTTAATGTTTTCTGCTGTATTAATGATAATAGGAAATCTTCTGGCAGATTTAATGTTAGGCTGGGCAGACCCAAGAATAAGGTATGAATAAGGGGGTGGAGTAGATGGAAAATAATAATATAGATAGTAAAATTAATAAAGAAGAAAAAAGTGATAATTATAGCTATAAACAGAAGATTTGGAGGCGTTTCCGAAAGCATAAATTAGGGATGGTAGCCAGTGTAATTATTATTTTTATATATTTGATAACAATTTTTGCTGGGATTTTAGGCCCTTATAATTATCGGACAAGAAATCAGAATCACACTTATGCTCCACCAACAAGAATAAGATTTTTTCATGAAGGTGAGTTTCAGTGGAGACCATTTGTTTATGATTTGACAAGAGAAAGAGATCCAGTTACACTTGCTTTAGAATATACAGAGGATAAATCAGTGAGACATCCTATTTATTTTTTTACCAGAGGAGATACTTATAATGCCTGGGGTTTATTTGAAACAGATATTCATCTATTTGGATTAGGACCTGATTCTGATGGTAAACTATTTCTGTTTGGAACTGATAGACATGGAAGGGATTTATTTTCTAGGGTTTTAATTGGTGGTAGAGTATCTTTAACAGTAGGTATATTTGGTATCTTTTTAAGTTTCTTAATAGGAATTATTATGGGCGGTATATCTGGATATTATGGAGGAGTAGTTGATAATTTGATTCAAAGATTTATAGAGCTCCTGCGCTCATTTCCGAGGATTCCTTTATGGCTTGCCTTGAGTATGATATTGCCAGCCCGTTGGTCATCTGTAATGATATATTTCGGGATTATTACAGTTTTGTCATTAATTGGTTGGACTGGTGTAGCCAGAGTTGTTCGTGGTCAGTTCTTAAGTTTTAAGCAGAAAGATTTTGTTCAGGCGGCAAGGGCATTAGGAGCATCAGATTGGTCCATTATGTTTAGACATATTTTGCCTAATACAATGACTTATCTGATTGTTGCTGTGACATTGGCATTTCCAGGCATGATTATTGGTGAGAGTTCATTAAGTTTTCTTGGGCTGGGTATAAAAGAGCCGATGACAAGCTGGGGTTTACTTTTAAACCAGGCTCAAAAAATGTCAGTTCTTCAAAATAGCCCCTGGTTATTGATTCCAGGATTATTTATAATAGTGGCAGTGCTAGCTTTTAATTTTCTTGGAGATGCACTTCGTGATGCAGTCGATCCATTTGCTTTAGATTAGGAGGTAATACAAAGTGGATAATTTTTCTAGTCAATACAGAACAGGACTTGATAGAGTTATTGGCAAAGAAGTTCAGATCCCATTTACCGGTCCTACTGGCTTAATTACCAATCATACCGGTAGAGATTATCAGATGAGACAGAATTTAGATCTATTTTTAAATGATTTAAGATTAAATTTGCAGTTAGATATCCAGAAGATATTTGCCCCTGAACATGGTTTTAGAGGCAGTGCGGCAGCAGGAGAGAAAGTTGATGATTCTAAAGATCCTGCTAGTGGATTACCAGTATTTAGCCTATATGGTGATAACAAAAAACCATCTCCTGAAGTTTTAGATGGCCTGGAGACTCTGGTATTTGATATTCAGGATGTTGGGGTTCGTTATTATACTTATATAAGCACTCTTTTTTATTGTCTGGAAGCCGCTAAAGAAAATGATTTAAATTTTGTGATCCTGGATAGATATAATCCTTTAGGAAGAAAAGTTGAAGGTAATCTGTTAGATCAAGACTTTAAATCATTTGTTGGGGCCACAAGCTTACCATTACGTCATGGAATGACAGTTGGAGAACTGGCAATCTGGGCAGTCGAAACAGGTAAAGTAGATGGGCCAAAGCCTGGAGAGGGTTTAGAAGTTATTGAATTAAAAAATTGGAATGGTGAGAATTGTCAGCAGATATCAGTACCATGGTTAGCCCCTTCTCCTAATCTTGCCTCAACTGAAGCTACCATGCTTTATCCAGTTACAGCTATATTTGAAGGCACAAATTTATCCGAGGGTAGAGGAACTACTCTTCCTTTCCAGATAGTTGGAGCCCCCTGGTTAAATAATATGGTTCTAACATTAAAGATGAGAAGCTATGAGTTACCTGGTGTTAGCTACAGGCCCTTAAAATTTACTCCTAAAAGCTCAAAGTATCAGGGTGAAAGCTGTAAAGGGCTTCAATTATTTATTACAGAGCCAGAGAAAGTTGATTCACTTAAACTCGGGTTAACTCTAATGGCTGAAATCAGAAAGCTCCATCCAGAAGAATTTGATTTCTTTAAACTGGATGGGGATCGTTATTTTATTGATCTTTTACTTGGGACTGATAGTTATCGAGAAATATTAAATAAGTTAAAAAATGATCAGGAATTTGATTATCAGAGAGCTTTAGCTAAACTTAAAGAGAATTATGAGAGTGAACTTGAAGGTTTCAAAAAAGAGAGAGATAAATATTTGATCTATTAATTAGAGAGGAAATCTATATATGAACTTTCAAAGTCTAGATTTAGAAAATTTAATTAAAAATATGAGTTTAAAAGAAAAATTAGGACAGTTAATAATGGTTGGTTTTGAGGGCAAGAGGTTAACTCCTGAATTAGAAGAGATGATCAGGAAATATAATGTCGGTGGGATTATTTATTTTGCCAGAAATATAGAAAGCCCCAAACAGGTTTCCAGGCTTTCCGGTGAGATTCAAAGAGTATCACTGGAAACAAATAAAATACCTGCCTTGATTTCAGCTGATGAAGAGGGAGGGGTTGTTACAAGAGTTAATGGAATGACACATATGCCAGGACTGATGGCAATCGGGGCAACAGGTAAGTATAAAGAAGCCTATAATGCTGCAAAAGTTGCCGGGCAACAGTTGAAATATCTTGGGATTAATATGAATCTTGCACCAGTTCTTGATGTTAATAACAACCCTGAAAATCCTGTGATTGGAGTCCGTTCATTTGGTTCTGATCCTCTAGAAGTTAGTAGATTTGCTAAAGAGTATATTAATGGTCTTCAGGAAACTGGTGTTGTTGCCTGTGGCAAGCATTTTCCTGGTCATGGAGATACCAGCGTCGATTCCCATCATGACCTGCCAGTAATAAAATATGGGCTTGAAAGACTGGAAGAAGTTGAATTAAAGCCTTTTAAAGAGGCCATTAATGCCGGGATTGATAGTATTATGACTGCACATATTGCCTTTCCTGAACTAACATCAGAGGCTGGTCTGCCAGCGACACTTTCTAAAGAAATCCTGACAGGGATTTTAAGAAAAAAACTTGGTTTTGAAGGTATGATAATAACTGACTGTATGGAGATGAATGGGATTGTTGGTACCTTTGGGACAGTTCCTGCCGGTGTCATGACTATTCAGGCCGGTAGTGATCAAGTTTTAGTATCTCATAATCGCAGCAAACAATTAGAAGTATTAGAAGAACTGGAAAAGGCTGTGCATGATGGTCGATTATCTGAAGAAAGGATAGATAAATCAGTAAAGAGGGTTTTGCAGTTAAAGCAGGCGAGATTATCCTGGGATAAGCAGCAAGAGTTCTCAGATGATGAGTTTTCCAGGATGTTAGAAGAAGGGAATGCAGTTGCCAGAAATATTTCAGCTGAAGCTATTACAGTTTTGCAGGACAAAGAAAATATTTTTAAAAATCCTCTTGATCTGAATAAGGAAATCTGGTTAATAAACTGTTCCGGGGAGATTAGCAGTCCAGTTGAAACCAGACCAGGTGATTCAGATCATGGCCTGGAAAGTCGGCTTGCCTGGGAACTTTCTAAAAAAGGTTATATAATTAAAGAACTTACAGGTTTGACTAATGAATTTTTTGCAGATAAAATATATAAAGAGAGAGATTTAGAATTAGTTGTTATTACTAGAGATATTGTCAAGAATAAGGACCAGTATAAATTGATCCAGAGCTTGCTGGAGTTAGGTTTAAAACCGATTATAATTAGCCAGCGGAATCCTTATGAATTTAAATTTTTAGAAGATTTACCAGTATTAACTACTTATGATTATAGTCCAAATCATGCCAGTCCACTGGCTGAAATCCTGGGAGGGGAAAGGCAGGCAGAGGGTAAGTTGCCTGTTGAAATATTGGAGGTCTAATTATGTATTTAGTTGGAATAGATGCTGGAGGAAGTAAAACCAGGGTCATTGTAATGCAAGCTGATAATAGAAAGATACTCGGTGAGGCATATGGGACTGGCGCTAATTTTCAACAACTTGGAGCTGCTGGCTCTGCAAAAGTCATAGCTGAAACCTGTAAATTAGCGCTTGATCCAGTTCTGCTCTGGGAGGATCGTGAAAAGGTCGATATTAAGATTGGAGCTGGAGTTGCAGGCTGTGGCAGAGAGGAAGAAAAATTGGCTTTAAGAAGAGAACTAAGTCAGTTAATGGTTTTTGATGAACTTATCATTGAAGATGATGGTAAAACTGCGCTTTTGTCGGCCTGGAAGGGCAAAGCTGGTATTGTTTTAATTGTAGGAACTGGCTCTATAGCTTATGCTTTAGATAATAATGGGGTTTTTTATAGAGCTGGAGGCTGGGGGCCTGTTCTTGGTGATGCTGGAAGTGGTTGCTGGCTTGGTTTAAGAAGTATTGGTCAGGCTTTAAAGAGGGCCGATCGTCAGGGTAAGGAAGATAAATTGAATTTTTTACTGGATAATTTGAATGATGATGTTAATAATCGAGATCAATTAATTAGTTTTATCTACCAGAATGGAAGCATTCCTAGAAAAGAGCTGGCCAGCCTGGCCCCAATGATCCTTAATCAGGCTGAAAAAGAAGACCCCTTCTTTTTAGAAATAGTTGAAGCCGGGGCCAATGAATTAGCAGCTGAAGTCACTGGGCTAACTATGAAATTGGCTGTTGAAGATAGAAGAATTGCTCTGGCAGGCGGTTTAACTAATAATTGTTTTTATAAAGATAAGATAAGCTCCTTGATTAAAGCAGCTTCAGTTGATATAAAATTAATTAGAAAAATTGAATTAGAGCCTGTTTTTGGAGCTCTACATCTTGCTGAAAAGTTGGTTTAATGAAATAAGAGGTGTTTTAAATGCTGACAATTAAATGTTCTCGCTGTAAGACAAAGATTATGAAATATAAAAAGATCGGCATGGGTAAAGTCTTAAGATGCTATAAAGATAGAATAACCAGGTTATATGACGGTGAAGTTGATTCTGATGAACTTATCTGTGGAAACTGTGGTACTGTAATTGGCCAGATAAAAGATGATAAGGTTGATATGATTCAGGACCATTTTACTTACTCAGGTTCTAAGATTAGAAAATAGTTGATTTACTGAAAGGATATTTATGGTAGCAGATATACGTAAATACATTCCAGGTTTGATTCTAATAACTATAATAGCTGTATTTTCTCAGTTTGTAGCGGCCTTTTTACCAGATTTTATAGGAGCAGTCTTTATTGCAATAATTACTGGTATTATTTTAAATAATACTATTGGGGTTAACCATCAGGTCTTTGGTCCTGGCATAAAACTTGGCCTTAAAAGACTTCTTAAGATTGCTATTATTCTCTTAGGGGGAACGATTAGTTTTCAACAGTTCACTGAGGTTGGTCTGGCCGGGCTTGGTTTAATTATATTGATAATATCAGTGGCCTTTATATTTACATTTAAATTAGGCAATAAATATAATTTAACTTTAAAACAAAAGTTACTGATTGCCGCCGGTTTATCAATCTGCGGAGATACTGCTATTATTACAATAGCACCTGTAATTAAAGCAGAAGATGATGATATATTTATGAGTATCTGTATAGTAACCTTTTTTGGCGTGCTGGCAATATTTATTTATCCGATTATTGGATTGGTCTTAAATTTAACTGACACTATTTTTGGGGTCTGGGCTGGAACCGCAATCAGTTCTACATCTCAGGTGGTTGCAACTGGTTTTATTTATAGTGAAGCTGCAGGTCAGGTTGCAACAATGATAAAGCTAACCAGGAATGTATTGATGATACCGGTAATAGTTTTAATTGGTTATTATTATAATACCAGGGGAACTGATTATAAAAGCAGTAAGAGTACAAAAAAAGAATACAATTTAAAAGAAATTTTCCCTAATTTTATCTTGGGATTTCTGGCTTTAATAATAATAAATTCATTTGGCTTAATCCCTGCAGTTATAGGTTCGGTGATTTCTCCATTATCAAAATTTTTGATCTTGCTTGCTCTATCTGGTATCGGTCTGGGGGTTAACTGGACTGAACTTAAGGAAATTGGAGGCAGTCCATTTATAGTTGGGTTTGTAGTTGCCGGCAGTATGGCCTTAATTAGCATACTGGTTAGCTCTATTCTCTTTCTTTAGTTAAAATGGTATAATTAAGTTAACAAGCTGAAGGGAAGAGATTGAAATGGAGATATTAATTAGCGAACTATCTGCAATTATTCTGCTTTCAATTTATTATTTTGCTTTTATTTCAATCTTGATTTTTTTAAAAATGTTTAGCCCTTTGTCCAGAGAGATTATAAGGAAGGGTTATCATTTTTTCTATGGGATATCTCTGGCGCTAATAGTTTATTTGTTTGAGAACTGGTATATTATATTAATTTTTCTGATTGTTTTTTATTTAATAGTTTATATATATTTAAAAATAGAAAATAGATTTTTAAGTTTTAAGTTAATAGATTTTGATCGGAAAAATACCACTTTTACTGAGAATAGAGAACTTTATAAGCAATTAAGATATCTTTTTGTGATGCAGGTATTATTGATTTTAGTATTTGTGGCTTTTATAGATCGACCTGATGCAGCGATCTTTGGGACAGTTGTCTGGGCTGTTGGCGATGCCTTTGCCGGTTTGATTGGCAAACATTTTGGTAGAAATCGGTATAAAAATTATATCTTTTCAGATAAGAAGAGTCTGCAGGGGAGTTTTGCTTTTTTATGTTCAGGCTTCTTTTCCTTAGTTATTTTAACCTTAATCCTGCCAGACTTTTTTATAAACCTATATTTTATCTTTAATTTATTTCTTATAACAGTAGTGGCTACAATGATTGAGGCTATTTCAAGAGATGGACTTGATACTATTACAGTGCCTTTAGTAGCTGCTGCTGTTTTTTCTATTCTGGTTAGAATATAAGCCTGGAGTGGGTTAAAATGGCATCTATTAAAGAATTGATGAAACAAACCACAGGAAAAGAATCTGCCAGGAAAGAAAAATTATTGAGAGCTGCCTGGCTGGTTAGTTTGCTGGCGCCTTTAAGCACTTTTATTGCCTATTATTTAGGAGAGACACCGGTTTTATTAGCAATATTTTTAAGAAGGACCAATGAATTTCTGGCTCTGTTTTTGGCCTGGATTATTTATATTAAGTCCTGTCAGGCAGAGGTAGCTGGCCAGAATAATAAGTCAGATAAATTAGAGTTTTTATCAGGGATGATTATGGGGGGAGTTATGATATTCAGTGGGGTTATAATTCTTTATTCGGCTATAAATCAATTAATTAATCAGGAGCCCCCTGGTTGGCTGGTGCCTGGGATCTTTATAAGTATAGCTGGAATGTTTGTTAATGGTTTTTTCTGGTATAAGAATTATAATTTAAATAAGACTGCGTATTCTTTAATAATGGATAACCAGTGGAAATTTTATCGGGCTAAAACCTTAATGGATATAGTAGTTCTCATAAGTTTAACTATAACTTATTACAATCTTTTAGGAGAGAAGTCATGGTTGTCTGATCCGATTGGGGCTATCGTTGTTGTTGTCTTTATCTGGTTTTCAGCCATTCAGATTCTATATAATGGAATAAAGAAAAGACCTGGATCAATTTAATTAATTTTATAATTAGATCCAGGTCAGATACTTTTTTATTAGAATATTTTAGCTGAAGTTAACCTGCCCCCTGTTTCTTTGATGACAAGCAAGATGACTGCAAGCATTGCTAGCATCGTACCTAAAGGAGCAATTCTCATTAATGCCATGTCTTCAACTAGTTTAGCCAGGATGCCTGTTAGAGACCATAAAATTACCAGAGTATAGAAATAATCTTTGAATAATTTTAAAAAGAAGGCTGTCAGTAGAACTATGACAATTAAGATAATTACATACCAGAAGGTCTCTGACCTGCCCAATCTCCCCCAGTTAATGGCTGTCTGCCAGACAGTTATATTGGCGACTGTTGCAACTGATATCCAGGCGAGGTAGATACTAAAGGGAACTGTTAACCACCTGTAATTAGTAGAACTTAAATTGATTTTTCTATAGATAAATATTAATGAGATCAGGATGCCAAACATTACAAAGACTGAAGTTCCGATTAAATCATAATGCCAGAGGAAAATCCAGATAGAATTTAATATTGATGAGATGAAAAAGAAATAGCCCATATCTTTGATATAATTTAAAGCCCGGGGTTTCTTTCTAATTAATCCGATTGTTAAATAGACTGTAAGGATTATTAGAGAAAGATAGATAACTCCCCAGATAGAAAAAGTAAAACCTGCCGGTGTAAAGATATTTTCATATTTATCAGATACATCACCTGTAGGTATGTCGTTTATTGGCAGGATATTGGCCAGGGCATTAATAGTAACCATAATTATAAGTCCAATGATATTTAGACCCTGTTTGAGCTTTAAATCAGCTGATAATTCGTTGTTATTTTTCATTAAATCATCCCCTTTCATTATTATATTCTTTTAATAAGAAAAAAATCCTTTAAAAATAGAATTTAATTTAT
>JBNJEB010000039.1:0-11842 GCA_051745425.1 Bacillota bacterium | reverse complement strand
GGAGGAGGCGGATTCCCAACTGGATTAAAATGGAGTTTCTTAGCTGATAAAGATGAAAAAGATAAAGTATTAATCTGTAATGCTGATGAGGGAGATCCAGGAGCTTTTATGGATCGTTCTACCATGGAATCTCTACCACATCAGTTGTTAGAAGGCATGTTAATTGGAGCATATGCAACAGGTGCTAATAGGATGTTTATTTATTGTAGAGCTGAATATCCATTAGCAGTTAAGAATTTAAATATTGCCATAAAACAGTTAGAAGAAGCCGGTTATAATAATATAAATGGTGAAGATATCAAGATAACTATTAAAGAAGGGGCAGGTGCTTTTGTTTGTGGTGAAGAGACTGCTTTAATCCATTCGCTGGAAGGCAAGAGGGGAACCCCGAGATTTCGCCCGCCCTATCCCACTGATTATGGTTATAAAGGCAGGCCATCAATGATTAATAACGTTGAGACCCTGGCTAATATACCTCTTATTATTAGAGATGGTGGAGAAGAATATTCTCAAATAGGAACTGAAAATAGCTCAGGAACTAAACTCTTTGCTCTGGCTGGAGATCTAGAATATTCTGGCCTTGTTGAAGTTCCAATGGGTATTACAATAGGTGAAGTTGTTTATGATATTGGAGGTGCAGAAGCAGGGTCTGTTAAAGCTGTCCAGATTGGAGGACCCAGTGGAGGTTGTATTCCAGAAGAACATTTTGATACTCCAATTGATTATGATTCACTGACTGAACTTGGAGCTATAATGGGTTCTGGCGGCTTAATAGTAATTAGTAAAGGACGTTGTATGGTTGAGACAGCAAGATATTTTCTTGAATTTACAACTAAAGAAAGTTGTGGTAAATGTACTTTCTGTAGAGTTGGTACTAAAAGAATGTTAGAAACATTAGAAAGAATAACCGGGGGCGAAGGAAGCCATGAAGATGTTCAACTTTTAAATGACCTTGGTGAAAAAATAATTAACGGCTCATTGTGTGGACTTGGTCAGACAGCCCCTAAACCTGTTTTATCAACACTTAATTTCTTTAAAAATGAATATCTTGCCCATGTAGATGAAGGTTACTGTGCGGCTATGGAATGTAAAGCATTAGTAGATGTATATCTTGACCAGGCTACCTGTATTGAATGTGGTCAGTGTATTAAGGTCTGTCCTGTAGATGCGATAAGTGATGACTTTGTAGTTGATAATGAAATATGTACCCGTTGTAATAGTTGTATTGAAGTCTGTCCGGTAGATGCAATATCCCGGGTAAAAAGGGAGGAAGAATAGATGTCTGAAATTAAAATAACTATTGATGGCCAGGAATTATCGGCCAAACCAGGTCAGACAGTTTTAGAAGTTGCTAAAGAAAATAAAATTGATATTCCAACTCTTTGTCATGATAACAGAGTAAGTATTAACACTTCCTGTTTTGTCTGCGTCGTCAAAGATAAAAATACTGGCAATTGGTTGCCTTCCTGTTCAAATCCTGTTCAGGATGGAATGGAAATTATTGCTTCAGGTCATGAAGTAGATGATATGAGACAGACAGCTTTAAATTTATTATTGTCTGAACATAGTGGTGATTGTGAGGCACCCTGTACTATAGCCTGTCCAGCTCATGCTAAAGTCGAAGAATATGTAAAAGCCGGCAGGGAAGGGAATCACTTACTGGCATTAGATATTATTAAACAGAGAATACCATTGCCAATAAGTATTGGACGAGTTTGCCCAAGATTCTGTGAAAAAGACTGTAGAAGGAACGTAAAGGAAGATGCAGTGGCAATAAATGATTTTAAAAGATTAGCAGCTGATCTCCATTATGATGAGTATATGGAAGACATGAAAGAGTTATCTGATAAAAAGGTTGCTATAGTTGGTGCAGGTCCGGCTGGATTGGCTGCAGCCTATTTTTTAAGAATTGAAGGTATTGGGTCTGTATTATTTGATAGAATGTCTAAACCTGGTGGAATGTTACGATATGGAATCCCAGAATATCGTTTACCAAAAGATTTATTGGATAAAGAATTAGATCATTTTAATAAAATGGGTGGAATCGAATTCAAATTTAACCAGGAGCTTGGCAGTGATATTGAATTATCTGATTTAAAAGAGGAATATGATGCTGTAGTAATTGCTGTGGGAAGCTGGAAATCAAGTTCTATGAGAACTGAAGGCGAAGAGCTTGCTTATGATGGAATTGAATTTCTTGAAGAAATTGCCCATGATGGCTGGGAAGCTAAAAGAGATCCAGGTGAGACTTTAATTGTTGGAGGTGGGAACACAGCCATGGACTGTGTTCGCACATCATTACGTTTAACTGATAAAAAAGTTTCCTGTCTATATAGAAGAACAGAAAAAGAAATGCCGGCTGAACAGATTGAGATTGATGAAGCCAGAGAAGAGGGCTGTGATTTTCAATTTTTAACCCAGCCAGTAAGTCTAAGAGAGAAAGATGATGGGAGACTGGTTTTAGAATGTATAAAGATGGAGTTAGGTGAGCCTGATGCATCTGGAAGAAGAAGGCCTATTCCTATTGAAGGAAGTGAGTTTGAAGTTGAAGCCGATACAGTAATAGCTGCTATTGGCCAGAAAACTATTGCACCTGAAGGTGTCCCAACAAATCAGTGGGGAGATGTTGATGTTAATGAAAATAACTGTCAGGCTGATGAATCAATTTTTGCTGCTGGAGATTGCGTGAGTGGACCGGCAACAGTCGTTGAGGCAGTTGCTGGAGGCAGAAGGACAGCTTTAGGTATTAAAGCTTATTTAGCAGGAAAAGAGTATAATCCTGAATATCAAATTAATGTTTCCAGAGGATACTGGCAGTCATTAAATGAGGAAGATCTTGTTTACCTAGAGGAACCTGAAGAAAAAGAAAGAGTTGAACAGAGATTAATAGATTTAAATGAAAGAATCTCAACTTTTAAAGAAGTCAGTTATACATTTACTGAAGAAGAGATTGCTCAGGAAGGCGAGCGTTGTTTTGAATGTAGCTGTACTGCTAAAGGCGACTGTAAGTTAAAAGAGCATTCAGAAGAATTTGGGGCCGATCCTGAATATTTTAAAGAAAATATTAAAATTGATCATTCTTATAATATTGATCATCCTCAAATCATTATGGACCCAGGTAAATGTATTAAATGTGGTATTTGTATAAAAGTTTGTAATGAAGTTGTGAATGAATATCTTCTAGGTTTTAAAAATAGAGGATATGAAACTAAGATTGGAGCAGCTTTTAATGAGCCATTACCAGTTAGCTGTGAAGAATGTGGTGAATGTATTGAAGCCTGTCCAGTAGGGGCACTTGATTGGAAAATAAAAAAACTAGAAGAAATGAAATAGTACAGGGAGGTACATTAGATGACTGATGTTAAAAAGGTTCTTAAAGAAGAAGCCAGAAATATCAATAATCTTCTCAATGAACTTTTTAAGAATGAAAACATTGTACCGGCCTTGCAAGAGTCAATGGAATATTCATTATTATCTGGGGGGAAAAGGGTTAGACCAATTTTGACCCTATTAACTGCCAGATTGCTGAAGGGTGATGAGAGGGCTGCACAACTGGCAGGTGCAGCCCTTGAACTAATTCACACTTATTCATTAATACATGATGATCTGCCGGCAATGGATGATGATGATTTAAGAAGAGGAAAACCAGCAAATCACCTGGTATATGGTGAAGGTATGGCTATTTTAGCCGGTGATGGTTTGCTGACTTATGCTTTTAAGATTTTAGCTGAATTAGATATAGATGCTTTGAAAAGGTGCAAGTTAGTTGAATTATTGGCTCATAGTGCCGGACCTAATGGAATGGTTGCCGGTCAGGTTTTAGATCTCCAGGCGGAAAATGAGCCAGTTAATTTAGAAGATCTACAAAAGATACATAGAGCAAAGACAGGTGCTTTATTTAAAGCAGCGGTTTTAGCAGGTGTTTATTGTAGCGAATATACTGAAGATGAATTAAAAGCTTTAGAAGTTTATGCAGAACAGTTAGGTTTAACTTTTCAGATAACTGATGATATATTAGATGTTACTGGAAATACTGAATTATTAGGTAAAGAAGTTGGTCAGGACCATGAAAGGGGCAAATCTACTTATCCTGTTTTAATTGGTCTGGAAAAATCAAAAAATGAAGCTGAAAAAGCAGTTAATAAAGGTCTTGAAGCTTTGAAAATTTTTGATGAAAAAGCCGATATATTAAGAGAGTTATTGAAATTTATTCTGGATCGTCAATATTAATATATTTTACTAAATGTATAAATATATAGGACTTTTAATACCAGTATTTATATGATATAATTATCCTGAATTACAGGTGATGCAGTATTCTAGTCAGCTCAACTATTCTGAAGACGGGCCTAAAAATCCGTTCCCGGCATATAAATGAAGTCCCTGGTGATGGCTGTTGACGCCCAGTCGAGGGTCATTGCTGGGGGTTAAGGGACTGGGGCGATCCACAATGGCATGTGGGCGTAGACCCCTATCCCGCGGAGACTGGCTGCTTGAAATAGTCGGCCAGTGAACCTGTCTTCGGAGAGATCCGGGGCAGTGTAGCCTGCTTTGCGTGGTTGCGGGGAGGGTAGAAGGCGATAATACCCTGGATCCAGGTGTTATTTGCTATCTACCGGAAACCGTAACTGCAAAAGAAGCTAGGAATAGTACGGAGCTGCCAGGGAAAACCTCTAGACTGTCTTTAGGGGCAGGACAGGGATTAAAGTGCCTACTGAGTGGCAATCCAGTCCTGCAGTAGGAGACTCTGCAGCATGGATTTAAAGGGAAACCACCGTTCTGGTGACAGAATGGTATCCATGGGGAAAACCAACTGGACCTAAGTGGCAGCATTTATCTGTCCTGCTATCACCTGTATTTTATTTTTTTGTTTTATATTTTTTAATATTATGGGGTGGAATTTTGTGCAAAACTTTAAGAGCAGTATGATTATTGCTCTATTAACATTCTGGTTAGCTGTAGTTGTTTCATTTTTTTCTCAAACAAGGATTTCTAATTTTGATTTATTACCGGCCTTTTTAATCCTGCTTCTAATAATAATTACTGGAATATTATCTGATATGGTTGGTGTAGCAGCAACTGTTTCTAGAGAAGAACCTTTTAATGCTAAAGCTGCCAAAAAGATTACCGGGGCAAAAATAGGACTTTATTTAGTAAGACATGGTGACAAAGTAGCCAGTTTAATGTGTGATATAGTTGGAGATATTTGTGGTACTGTAAGTGGAGCAATTGGAGCTATAATTGTTATTCAGATATTAGAAGAGGTTATCTGGCCAGAAACTATTGTAAATTTATTAATGATTGGATTTATTGCGGCATTAACAGTAGGAGGTAAAGCATTCTGTAAATATTATGGAATAAAAAAAGCGGAAATTATCATTTTTAATGTTAGCCGATTTTTAGATTTTATCAAAGTAGGACGTATTTTTATTAAAGAGGTGAACTAAATAGATGGAAGATTTATTGGGTAAAATAAATCACCCAAAAGATTTAAATGAGCTTACAATTGAAGACTTACATCAGCTGGCTGAAGAAATAAGAGATTTTTTAATCTGTACTGTTTCTGAAACAGGTGGTCATCTGGCTTCCAATTTAGGTGTAGTAGAATTAACAATAGCTCTACATAAACACCTTAATAGCCCAAAGGATAAAATAGTTTGGGATGTAGGTCATCAAAGCTATACTCATAAGATATTAACAGGACGTCGAGATAAGATGGCTTCAATTAGAAAAAAGGATGGTCTAAGTGGTTATCCAAAATTCAAAGAGAGTGAGCATGATATAATTGAAACTGGCCATAGTGGCACTTCAATTTCTTCTGGGCTTGGCCTGGCCTGCGCCAGGGACCAACGGGGCAGTTCTGAGAGAATTTATTCTGTCATTGGTGATGGTGCTATTACTGGCGGTATGGCTTTTGAGGCTTTAAACCATGGAGGTCATCTAGAAAAAAACTTTAAAGTAATTTTAAATGATAATGATATGTCTATTGCCAAAAATGTTGGAGCATTATCTAATTATTTAGCTAAGTTAAGAACAGACCCCTCTTTAAGAAAAATATCTGGAGAAATGGGAGAACTATTAAATTCAATACCAGGTATAGGTTCTGGGATGTTTAAAACAATGGACAAAGCCAAAGATAGCTTAAAATATCTTTTAGTCCCAGGGGTATTATTTGAAGAAATGGGATATACCTATTTAGGCCCTGTTCCTGGACATGATATTGAGGCTTTAATGGAAATTTTTGAACAGGCTGATAAGATTAATGGGCCTGTTGTTATTCATGTAAATACAATTAAAGGAAAGGGTTACTATCCAGCGGAGAGTTGCCCCAGCGATTATCATGGTGTGGGGGCTTTTAAAATAGAAAATGGTAAGTCTGAAAAGACTAAGACGTACAAAACCTATAGTCAGGTTTTTGGTGAGACAGTAACAAGACTTGCTGAAATGGATATGAGAGTGGTTGGCATCACTGCAGCAATGCCTGCTGGAACCGGTCTGGATCAATTTCAAGAAAGATTTCCTGAAAGGTTTTATGATGTGGGAATAGCTGAACAGCATGCACTTACTCTCTCTGCTGGTCTGGCTCGTGGTGGTATGAGACCTATTGTTGCTTTATATTCTACATTTCTTCAAAGAGGATATGATCAGTTAATTCATGATTTGTCTTTACAAAACCTTCCAGTTACAATTGGTGTTGATAGGGCAGGAATTGTGGGAAGTGATGGTGAAACTCATCAGGGTCAATTCGATTTAAGTTATCTTAGAGTTATTCCTAATTTAACTGTAATGGCCCCAAAAGACGAGCAGGAATTAGTTGAAATGATTAAAACCGGTCATAAACTTGATAAACCTGCTGCAATTAGATATCCTAGAGGAGAAGGCCTGGGAGTTGAAATCGATTATTCTAAGTCTGAAATTAAATTAGGTGAGGGCGAACTGCTTAAAGCTGGTAATAAAATTCTAGTTATAGCAATAGGATCTATGGTTTATCCTGCTATGGAAGCTATTAATCAGCTTGAGGATAATAAATCTAAAGTAGGCCTCTATAATGCCAGATTTATTAAACCTTTACCAACAGAAATTATAGAACTGGCTAAGAAATACAATAACATTATTACAGTTGAAGAGAATGCACTTAATGGAGGTTTTGGCTCTGGAGTAATGGAGTTACTTGCTGAAAATAATCTTCAAAATAAACTTGTAAAAAGAATTGGAATTCCAGATAAGTTTATTGAACATGGCGGTCAGGAAGAAATGAGAGATTTATATAATTTAAGCAGTAGAGGCATTAAAGAATATCTTTTAACTATTCTTGGTGATGAATAGAATGAATAATAAAGAAAGAATAGATATAATCTTAGCTGAAAGAGGTTATTTTTCTAGCAGGAACAAAGCTAAAAGAGCTATAATGGCTGGAGAAGTTAAAGTTGATGATGAGATAGTTGATAAAGCAGGTACCCAGGTATCCCTTGATGCCAGCATAAAAGTTGATGAAAAGGATAGATTTGTTGGCAGAGGCGGTCATAAATTGGCCAGGGCAATTGATTATTTTCAGATTGATCCTGGAGATATGAAAGCTTTAGATATAGGTTCATCTACAGGGGGATTTACCGATTGTTTACTCCAGAATGGAGCAAGACAGGTATATGCTGTTGATAGTGGTTATAACCAATTAGCCTGGAGATTAAGGCAGGATGATAGAGTAGAAGTTTATGAAAAGACTAATTTTAGATTATTAAAATCAGGTGATTTACCAGACGATTTTGATATTATAGTTTGTGATGTTTCTTTTATTTCTTTAAAGTTAATAATTCCTGTAGCAAAATATTTTTGTAAAGATGGCACAAAATTAGTTACATTAGTAAAACCTCAGTTTGAAGCAGGACCTGAAAATGTAGGTAAAGGTGGCGTTGTTAGAGATAATAAAATTCATGAGAGAGTTTTATTAGAAGTTAGTCAGGCTATTGCTGATGAAGGATTTCAATTGTTAGATTTAACATATTCTCCTATTACCGGGGCAAGCAGTGGTAATATAGAATATCTATTATATGCTGAATTTAATCCTAATAAAAATTCAAAGAAAGATGATAACTGGCATAATTTAGTTAATAAGACAATTAAAATAGCTGATGAAAAACTGAGGGGTTGATTCTTATTTCAACAATTGGAATTTTTATTAATATAAAAAAAGATGAAGCTATAAATATGGCAGGAAAATTAATTAATTTTCTTAAGAAAAAGGAGATAGATTATTTAGTTGAAAGCCGTTCTGCAGATTGTCTAAATGAGAAAGATAAAAAAGCTAACTTTAAAGAATTAAGAGAAAAAGTTGATTTTGTTGCTTTATTTGGAGGAGATGGTACTTTACTCAGAGCTGCCAAACATTTTGCTGGCTCAGACATCCCTTTATTAGGAATTAATATTGGTAGTTTAGGTTTTATGACAGTTATTGAAGTGGAAGCAGTAGAAAAAGCGATTGAATTAATTCTTAAAGATGAATATGAAACTGAAAATAGAATGATGTTAACTGCAGAGGTTTATAGGAATAATTGTGAAGTTTATAATGGTTTTGGTCTAAATGATGTTGTTATAAATAGAGGTGCCAATTTTAATTTAATTGGAATAGAATTGTTTATAAACAATCAATTTGTTAGCAGTTTTAAAGGTGATGGGTTAATTGTTTCTACACCTACAGGATCAACAGCATATTCTCTTTCTGCTGGAGGGCCGATAATCCATCCAGGATTGGAAGTATTAGTGATTACCCCTATAAGTCCTCATAATTTATATATTAGACCTCTAGTTATTGGTGGTGACGATGAAGTTCTTGCAGATTTAGAAGTTCCTGGAAGTAATATGAAAATATCTATTGATGGGAGATGTGGTTTTGATCTGCGCAATGGAGATCAAATTAAAATAAGAAAATCTCCTCAAGATGTAACGCTAGTTAAATTCCCGGATAGAAATTTTTATAGAATATTAAGAGAAAAAATGAGAATTGGAATGATATAAAGAAAATACAGGGTGGTGTTATTATGAAAAACAAAAGACAGTTAAGAATATTGAATATTATTAAAAACAAGGATGTTGCAACTCAAGAAGAATTAGGTTTATTACTTGAGGAAGAAGGAATAAATGTAACTCAGGCGACTATATCAAGAGATATTAAAAGACTGGGTTTGATTAAAGTTCCTGATGGCAGTGGTGAATATAAATATGCGATCAGGTCAAATAATTCTCAGGGACAGGTTCAGGGCTGGCTACAAAAGATGTTTCAGGATTTTGTAATTGACCTTGAGTATAGTGATAATATTGTTGTTCTAAAAACAGTTCATGGAACAGCAACTGGACTTGCTTCTGCAATAGATAATTCTCGCTGGGATGAAGTTTTAGGTACTGTAGCAGGAGATAATACTATCTTTTTAGTTGTTAAACCTAAGGAAAAAGCAAAAGAGGTTTTAGAGAAATTCAAAAAATTGCTTAATGATTAGGAGGTAAAGCCATGCTTGGTGATCTCCAGGTTAAAAACTTTGCCATTATTGAACAATTAAGTTTATCTTTTTCTGAGGGTTTAAATATTCTTTCAGGTGAAACAGGTGCAGGAAAGTCTATAATAATAGGTGCTTTAGAAATGCTCTTTGGTTCAAGGGCAAGAACAGATGTTATCAAAAATGGCAAAGAAGCCGCTTATATTGAAGCAAGTTATTTTATTGAACTGCCTGATAAATTGAGAGATATTTTAAGAGAAGCAGGCGTTGAGATAGATCCAGAAATGTTGCTTTTATCCAGAGAAATCAGGCGAAATGGTCGCAATCGCTGTCGAATTAACGGTCAATTGGTTCCTTTAAAACTTATAAAGCGGGTTGCTGAATTTTTAGTAGATATTCATGGTCAGCATGAACATCAAAACCTTTTGCAAAATTCATATCATATAGAACTTTTAGATGAACTTTTACCTGGAGATATTAAAGAAAAACTACTGGAAATAGAAGATATTTATTATCAGTTAAAAGAAATCTCGATGGAGAAAGAAAAATTAAATAAACAGGCCAGTGAAAGAGCAAGAAGACTTGATATAATTGAATATCAACTTGAAGAAATTCAATCGGCCAATTTACAACCTGGGGAATTATCAGAGATAGAATTAAAATTAAAAAAACTTGAAAACATTGAAGACATATCTTCAACTATTTATAAGGCTATAAACATAATATCAGACAATCAACATAGCCACAAAGCTATATTAGATCAATTAGGTGCTATAAGTAGCGATTTATCTAAAATCAAGGAATTTGATGAGGATATAAAAGAATTATCAGATTTAGCTGATCAAACCTTTTATTCGTTACAGGAGTTGAATTTTCGACTCCAGGATTATCATGAGCAAATTGATTTTAATCAAAGCGAGTTATCTGAATTAAGAGAAAGATTGGACATTATAAATACAATGCGAAGAAAATATGGAGAAACTATTTCTGAAATTTTAAATTATAAAGATAGTCTCATTGAAGAAAGAGAAAACTTAGAAAGTATTGAAGATAAACTTGCTAGTTTAGAAGAAAAAGAAAATAAATTAATGGACAAGTATAATATTTTAGATAATGAAATTTCCAAAGCTAGAAAAAATCAGGCAGACTGGCTTGAAAATAAAATAATAAAAGAGTTGAAAGACCTTGCTATGGAAGATTCAAGATTTAAAGTGGAATTTAAACAGGGAGATATCTCGCCTGAAGGAAGAGATAGAATTAAGTTTTTGATTTCAACCAATTTAGGCGGTGAATTCAAAGAACTTTCTAAGATAGCATCAGGTGGAGAAATATCAAGAATAATGCTTGCCTTTAAAAGCATTATTGCCGATCATGATAAAGTTAGAACCATTATTTTTGATGAAATTGAGTCTGGAGTAGGTGGAGAAACTGCAAGGCAGGTGGCAGCCAGACTATATAGAATATCAACCAATAGGCAGGTGATCTCTATTTCACATCTTCCTCAGATAGCATCTTTGGCTGATCGTCATTTTTATATTTATAAAGAGACCAATAACCAGGTTACTTCTACTAAAATAGAAGAATTAAATGAGATTGAACGGGAAGAGGAGATAGCCAGAATGATAAGTGGTGATCAAAAAACAAAAACAGGATTAAAACATGCCAGTGAATTATTAGAAGAAGCAGAATCTTTAAAAGCATCTATATAATCTTTTTGATTAATTTGACTCATTTTGAAGGTCTTTTCTAATATGTGGAGAATTATAATGATGGGGCTGGAGATAATTATTATATTTTCATGTGATTTTTAAAATATTTAATCAGGAGGGCATGTTTGTGGAGGAAACTACAAAAGTTGCGATTATTGATGATAATAAGCAGTTTTGTCAACAGGTTGAAGATCATTTATCTAAAAACAGAAAATTTACAGTAGCTGGGAAGGCACACAATGGGAGAGAGGCTTTAAAATTAATTAAAGATAGAAAGCCTGATGTACTTCTTCTTGATTTAATAATGCCTCATCTAGATGGTTTGGAGGTATTGAAAGAACTTCAAGATTTCGAGCAATTTTTTGAGATGAAAATTATTCTATTGACTGCTTTTGCCAAAGATAATGTTACCAGGGAAGCAGGGAATTTAGGTGCAGATTATGTAGTTATGAAACCGTTTGAGTTAGAGAGGTTAACTGAAAGACTGGAACAATTAATTAATCCTAACCCTGACTCAAATAGTTTAGACATTTTAGAGATTAAAAATAATAAATCAGATAAAGTATATAGTAATGATAATGACGAAAATCTTGATCTTGATATATTAATTACAGAGGCTTTTCATAAGTTAGGAGTACCATCACA
>JBNJEB010000038.1:0-12596 GCA_051745425.1 Bacillota bacterium | reverse complement strand
TAATAAATCAGATAAAGTATATAGTAATGATAATGACGAAAATCTTGATCTTGATATATTAATTACAGAGGCTTTTCATAAGTTAGGAGTACCATCACATATTAAGGGGTATTTATATTTAAAAACTGCAGTGGAACTGGTTATTAATGAAGTTGAGCTTTTAGGTGCTATAACCAAGAAATTATATCCAAAGGTTGCAGAAAATTTTAATTCTAAAGATAGTCGTGTTGAAAGGTCTATTAGACATGCCATAGACCTAACCTGGGAGCAGGGAAATCAAGAGATACTGGAAAGATATTTTAAAAATGTTATTACTAGTTCAAGAGGGAAACCGACCAATTCTCAATTTATTGCGAAGGTTGCTGATATGATTAGAATTGAGGCTAAAAAGAGATTGTAAAAAAGTCTTTAATTTAAGTTTATCGTCATTATTAAATTAAATACATAAATTGGCTTAAAAACATATTTTTTTGAAGTTATTTCAGAGTTAGAATTTGATTTATCTGTAATTAATTAAAGGATAAAAACCTTAAAAATAATTAAGTCTGATTGGAAAGTAGATTTTCTGATCAGGCTTATTTTAATTCAGTGAATTTTGTTATAATTTGAATTCAGTTTAGGGAGATGATAATATGGCTAATCAAAAAGAAAAAAAGATATTGGATAGAATGGCTCAGTTAGGTTTTAATAAATACGAAGCAAAGACATATATAACCTTACTTGAAGATAGTGAAATAAGCGCTTATGAGATAAGCAAACAGTCTGGTGTGCCTCAATCAAAAATTTATGAAACAGTAAAAGGATTAGTTGAGGAAGGAATAATAATTGCCCAAGGTAGTAATCCTGTTCATTATTCGCCATTACCGTTGCAGGAATTTATAAGTCGTTACAGGAAAAAAATAGAAGAGAACTTATCAACTTTAGAAGATGAACTTAAAGATTTAGGCCAACAACCTGATATTGATTATATGTGGCATTTTCAGGGAAAGCGAAATTGCCTGGAAAAAGTTAAAGAGATAATTCAAGAAGCAAATGACAGTCTTTTATTAGAAATATGGGAAGAAGAATTAACAGAAATAAAAGAAGAATTAATTTCTGCAGCTAATAATAATGTTTCTATAACTACAGTTTTCTATGGAGAATCAAATAATCTGCCTGGTGAAGTTTTTTACCATAGACTAGAAGGTTTAAGTCAATCTGCATCAGAAGAAGGCCGCTGGCTTACAGTAATTGCAGATAAGAAGAATTGTTTTTTTGGGTCATTTGGAAACGATGAGACCGACGCTATTTGGACACAAAACAAAGCTTTTATGTTGATGGCAAAGAGTTTTATCAGTCATGATATTTATATTTCAGAAATAAATAATGAATTCGGTGATAAACTTGATAAGAAATTCGGGCCTAATTTACGTGATTTAAGAAGAAATTTTTAATAAAATTCTTGACAAATTGTTGTCAGAATATTATACTGATATCGTACTAACTACTAAGGTTGTTAATAATATTTAATATTCAATTATCCTTTTTAAAGGAGTGGTTATGGTGGCTGAATCTCCACTGATGGTTAAATCTGAAATTGGAAAATTAAAAAAGGTTTTAATTCACAGACCAGGTCTTGAAATAGAAAGACTTACTCCATCTCTCTTAGACAGACTTCTATTTGATGATATACCCTATCTAGAAATTGCTCAAAAGGAACATGATTATTTTGCTGATATTCTTAAAGATAATGATGTAGAAGTTGAATATCTAGAAGATTTAACTGCTGAAGCTATTGCAGAACCAGGTGTAAGAGAAAAATTTTTAGAACAATTTTTAGATGAAGCAGGTCTTTTTAGTGGATATAGAAGAGAGGCTGTGCAATCCTGGTTAGCTAAATTTAATAATAAAGAATTAATAATTAATTTAATGTCAGGTATTAAGAAAACTGAAATTGATAACTTAGTCAATAAGTCTTTAGCTGATCAGGTTAACTCCGATTATCCATTTATTTTAGATCCTATGCCAAATCTATATTTTACAAGGGACCCATTTGCCACAATTGGAAGCGGAATAAGTTTAAATCATATGAAAACTGAAACTAGAAATAGAGAAACTATTTTTGCTGAATATATTTTTAATTTTCACCCAGATTACAAAGATGCTGATATACCAAGATGGTTTAGTCGTTATGATAATAAATCTTTAGAAGGTGGAGATCAGCTGGTATTGAGCTCAGAGGTTTTAGCTTTAGGTATATCTCAAAGAACTGAAGCTGCCTCTATTGAACAGTTTGCAAGTGAAATACTCCATTCAGATCAGAGTTTTAATAGAATTTTAGCATTACAGATCCCATCCAAGCGAGCTTATATGCATCTGGATACTGTTTTTACAATGGTTGATTTCGATAAATTCACCATTCATGCCGAGATTGAAGGTCCTTTAGTAGTTTATTCTTTAACTTTAGATGGTGAAGGTCAGTTACAGATCAGCAAAGAAAAGTCAACTTTAAGTGAATTATTAAAGACTTACTTAGGTTTAAACTCAGTTGAATTGATTAGATGTGCAGGTGGAGATAGGATTGATGGTGGCCGGGAACAGTGGAATGATGGCTCTAATACCCTGGCAATTGCTCCAGGAGAAGTAGTTGTTTATACTAGAAATTATGTAACAAATCGTATTTTAGAAGAAAAAGGTATAAAATTGCATAAAATGCCTAGTTCTGAATTATCCAGGGGAAGAGGCGGACCTCGTTGCATGAGTATGCCACTTGTTAGAGAAGAAATATAAAAATTATTAGGAGGAATTTAAAATGCCAAAAAATTTATCAGGAAAGAACTTTTTAACATTGCTGGACTTTTCAAGGGAAGATATTGAGTATTTACTCCAATTATCACATGATTTAAAACAGAAGAAAAGATCAGGAATTAAAGGTGATTTACTAAAAGATAAAAATATCGCTTTAATTTTTGAGAAACCATCAACAAGAACTCGTTGTGCTTTTGCTGTTGGTGCAGCAGATGAAGGAGCCAGCACTGAATATTTAGGTAAGAATGATATCCAATTAGGCAAAAAAGAATCTGTTGCTGATACTGCCAGAGTTTTAGGCCGTTATTTTGATGGCATTCAGTTTAGAGGTTTTGAGCATGAAACTGTGGAGATTCTTGGTGAATATGCCGGTGTTCCAGTCTGGAATGGCCTTACTGACAAGTATCATCCAACTCAGATTTTAGCTGACTTGATGACTATGGAAGAAAATTTTGGTTATCTTGAAGGCTTAAATTTTGTTTATACCGGTGATGGACGGAATAATATGGCTAATTCTCTGATGATTGGTGGAGCTATCGTTGGTTTAAATGTTACAATCTGTTCACCAGAGAGTCTCTGGCCTGAAGACGAATTGGTAAAAAAAGCTGAAGAATTTGCTGAAGCTTCTGGAGGCAGTGTTACCTTAACTGCAGATCCTGTTGCCGGTGTGGAAGATGCAGATGTAATTTATACTGATGTCTGGGTTTCAATGGGAGAAGAAGATCAGTTTGAAGATAGAATTAATTTATTAAAACCATATCAGGTAAATCAAGAGATGATTGATAATACAAATAATCCTGATGTTATATTCCTGCATTGCCTGCCTGCTTATCATAATCGAGAAACTGAAAACGGTGAAAAGATTTATCAGGATCATGGAATGGCTGAAATGGAAGTAACTGATCAAGTCTTTGAATCCGAGCATTCAAAGGTATTTGACCAGGCAGAAAATAGAATGCATACAATAAAAGCTGTCATGGTGGCTACATTAGGTAAATAAAACTTGAAAAGATTACGAAAATAATATACTATTTAAATAAGAATATATAAATTAAATATAATTAAAATTGGAGGAATTGATTTTATGGCACGTATGGTAATAGCGCTAGGCGGCAATGCTTTAGGAAATAATCCTGCTGAACAGCAGGAAGCAGTAAAGAGTACAGCAAGTTCAATAGTTGACCTGCTTGAAAATGGCCATCAGATAACTTTAGCTCATGGTAATGGCCCACAGGTTGGTATGATTAATCTGGCATTTGAAGTTTCTGCAGCATCACCTGAAGGAACTCCTGAGATGCCTTTCCCTGAATGTGGTGCAATGAGTCAGGGTTATATAGGATATCATTTACAGAATGCTATCAGAGAAGAGATGAAATCCAGAGATATTGATAAAAATGCTGCAACAGTAATTACCCAGGTTGTAGTTGATGAGGATGATCCTGCTTTTGAAAATCCATCTAAACCTATTGGAGCTTTTTATACTGAAAAAGAAGCTGAAGATTTAAGGATGACTAAAGGATATGATATGGTTGAAGATGCAGGTAGAGGATATCGTAGAGTTGTACCGAGTCCTATTCCAGTGGATATAGCTGAAAAAGAAATTATTTCTGATCTCGTTTCCAGTGGAGAAGTTGTAATTGCCTGTGGTGGAGGAGGCATACCAGTTGTTAAAAATGGCAGTAGCCTTAAAGGTGTCCCTGCAGTAATAGATAAGGATTATGCAAGTGAGAAATTAGCTGAATTACTTGATGCTGATTATTTAGTGATCTTAACAGCTGTAGAACAGGTAGCAATTAATTTTGGTACCCCTGAGCAGAAAAATCTTGATAAGATGGATCTAGAAACTGCCGAGAAATATTGTGAAGAAGGCCATTTTGCACCAGGCAGTATGTTGCCAAAAGTAAAAGCAGCAATGAAATTTGCTGAAAGTGGAAAAGGTCGGAAAGCATTAATTACATCCCTGGAAAGAGCAAGAGCTGGATTAAAAGGGGAAACTGGAACCTTAATAGTAGATGAGTAAACTTAAATAAAATTTCAAATATGATATTATTAGGAGAGCTGTCTTAATAGATGGCTCTCTTTTTTAATTATTTAGCTGAAACATTTATGTGAATTAAAATTATATTTCTTGATAATTTGCAGCAAGCCTTAAATTTATGGTAAAATTAAAGAACGGAATGTATTATAAAGAGGTGAAATTATGGCAAATGATGATATTGCCAGATTAAAAAAAGAGATAAATAAATTAAAGCAGATCAACCGCAAAAAAGATGTTATAATTGATTCTACCCATGATGGGATGATAGCAATTAATTCTGATTGCAAGGTTGAACTCTTTAATCAGGCTGCTGCCAGTATTCTCAAGCTAAATCAAGAAGATGTTATTGGCTATGATGTAAGAAAGGTTATTCCTAATACCAGACTGCATATAGTACTGGAAAACGCAGAACCTGAATTAAATCGCTTTCAACAGGTAGATGATACTCAAATTGTTACAAATAGAGTCCCGGTAAAAGGTGATGATGGCGGGATTATTGGAGCGGTAGCCGTTTTCAGGGATAAAACTGAAGTGACAAGACTGGCTGAAGAAATAACTAATTTAAAAGAGATACAGAGTATGCTGGAGGCAATAATAAACTCTACCCAGGATGCTATTTCTGTAGTTGATGA
Organism: Bacillota bacterium; assembly: GCA_051745425.1. Lineage (GTDB taxonomy): Bacteria > Bacillota > Halanaerobiia > Halanaerobiales > Halarsenatibacteraceae > Halonatronomonas. Next base: position 7,139 of record JBNJEB010000038.1, on the reverse strand, counting down.
AAACGGCAAGGGGATTTTGATTAATCCGGCCTATACAAGACTTACAGGTTTAACTGAAGAAGATGTAATTGGCAAACCGGCAGATGTTGATATTGCCGAAGGTCAATCCATGCATTATAAAGTTTTACAGACAAAAGAGAAGGTTCAGGGAGTAAGAATGAAAGTTGGGCCCAGTCGGAAGGATGTAATTGTCGATGTCGCCCCGATTATTGTTGATGGCGAATTAAAGGGTAGTGTTGGGGTAATAAAAGATGTATCTGAAATCAAGAATTTAACTGAAGAATTAGACCAGGCCAGACAGATGCTCCGTCAATTAAAAGCTAGATATAGTTTTAAAGATATTATTGGCAAAAGCCAGACCATGCAGGCTGTAATCAATAAAGCCAGAAAAGCATCACAGACACCGGCAACAGTGCTTTTAAGAGGAGAGAGTGGCACAGGTAAAGAATTATTTGCCCATGCAATTCACAATGAAAGCAAAAGGAGCAATAAGAAGTTTATTAGAGTTAACTGTAGCGCATTAGTCGATAGTTTACTGGAGAGTGAGCTCTTTGGTTATGAAGAAGGAGCTTTTACTGGTGCCAAGAAAGGTGGCAAAAAAGGAGTATTTGAGGAGGCAGATGGGGGAACAATCTTTTTAGATGAAATTGGCAAGATAAGCCCTAATTTGCAGTCTAAACTGCTCAGGGTCTTGCAGGAAAGGGAAGTTGTTCGGGTAGGCGGAACCAGGCCAATCTCGATAGATGTGAGGGTCATCGTTGCCACTAATATAAATTTAGAGAGAGCCATTCAGGAAGAACGCTTTAGAGAAGACTTATATTACAGACTAAATGTTTTCCCTCTTAATATTCCGCCATTAAGGGATAGATTGGAAGATATTAAACCACTTTCGGAGCATATTATAAGAAAATTTAACCAGGAATATGGCCGTTCGGTAAAGGGGATTACTGATTCGGCTGTCCAGGAACTACAAAATTATGACTGGCCAGGCAATATAAGAGAGTTAGAAAATATTATTAGCCAGGCAATGATCCATCTGGCTAAAGATGAAGAATTTATAGATACAGACCATCTTCCTGGTTTAAATATAGAGGAACCAGTAGATATTAAGATAAAGCCAAAGCAGGAATCAATTTCATTTGAAGAACATTCATTAAAAGAGATATTAAATGAAACAGAGAAGAAATTAATCTTAAAGGCTTTAGAAGATACTGATGGCAATAGGTCTGAGGCAGCCAATCTTTTAGGGATTGCCGTTAGAAGCCTTTATTATAAACTAGATAAATACGGGATTGATTAATAATTGAAAAATCCTGCCTGCAAAACTTTGCAGTTTATGATTATTATTGCAGGTATTTAGGCTCTTAATTATAAGCATTACTGGTAATATTATTTCTAAAATAAACATTTCAATAAATAAAAGTAGTATATATAGTTGATTTTACCGCCCTTTTAAACAAATAAGGGCGGTTTTTTATATTTTTTATATAAATCATCAGTTCCTGGCATGATTATTGCATTTATTATAGAGTGGATAATCAATAATAAGATTTGACTTATTAAAAAAATATATAAGGGGGTATTTTAATGAAAATTTTTGAGCAGATGAAGGAACATGGTCACGAGCAAGTAATGTTCTTTCAAGAAGAAAAGACAGATTTAAAAGCTATCATAGCTATTCACAACACCGTATTAGGTCCAGGCCTTGGTGGTTGCAGAATGTGGGATTATGATAGTGAAGATGATGCTCTTAACGATGTACTTAGGTTGTCGAAAGGAATGACTTATAAAGCCGGGATTTCTGGAGAAGATTTTGGTGGCGGTAAAACCGTTATCTGGGGCGATCCTGAAACCCACAGAACAGAAGGGTTATTTAGAGCTTTAGGTCGTTATATTAATTCATTAGGTGGCCGCTACAGTACAGGTACAGATGTTGGAACAATGCCTGAAGATTTTGTATTGATGAGAAAAGAGACCCCGTATGTCGGCGCCTTACCTAAAGAATATGGTGGTGGTGGAGATTCATCAATTCCAACAGCCTATGGAGCATTGATGGGTATAAAAGCCAGTTGCAAGTATCGTTATGGCAGCGAAGATCTTAGTGACAAAAAAATTGCTATTCAGGGCTTAGGTAAAGTTGGTTATAAATTAGCCAAACAGCTCAAGGAAGAAGGAGCAGAACTGGTTGGAACTGATGTAGTTGAAGAAAATATTGAAAAAGCAAAAGAGCTTGGCATGAAAATCGTAGAACCAGATGAAATCTTTGATGTCGATTGCGATATCTTTTCACCAAATGCTCTAGGTGCAGTTATTAATGATGATACAATTGACCGCTTTAAATGTGATATCATCTGTGGTGCTGCCAATAATGTTCTGGCTGAAAAACGACATAGCAAAGAATTAGAAGAAAGAGATATATTATATGCTCCTGATTATGTTGTTAATGCAGGGGGATTAATTCTTGTCTGTGATGAAATGGAGCCGAATGGCTATAGTGAAAAAAGAACAATGAAAAAGACTGAAGGTATCTATGATAAATTATTAAAAGTATTTGAAATTGCTGAAAAAGAAGGGATTACAACCGATAAAGCAGCTGACCATCTAGTTGAAGAACGGATCGAAACTGTTGCTACTATCGGTAATATTCATCAGAAGAATTAAGCTATAAGGAGGCAGATTTATGGTTGCCAGTATCAACGACTTAATTAATAAAGCTAAAAAAACAGAACCATTAAAACTTGCTGTGGCAGCTGCAGGCGACTCAGTTGTTTTAGAAAGTGTTTCCAGGGCAGCAAGGGATGGAATAGTTGATCCTATTTTGATAGGTGATGAAGATAAGATAAAAGCTGCTAGAGCAGAGTTAGATCAAGATTTTGATGCTGAGGTAGTGCCTGCGAAAAATAATCAGGAAAGTGCAGCCCTGGCAATAAAAATGATAGCTGAAGGTAATGCTGATTTTCCTATGAAGGGACAACTTAGCACAAAAGTTATTCTCCAGGCATTATTAAATAAAGAATATGGGCTGCGCCAGGAGGGTTTGTTAAGTTTAATAAGCCTGATTTATCTGGAAAAAGAAAACCGGGTAGTCCTTATGACTGATGGCGGCATGAATATTGCCCCTGACTTAAATGATAAAATTTCAATTGTTAATAATGCTGTCACAATTGCCAGATCAATTGGAATAGAAACTCCTAAAGTAGCTCCACTGGCAGCAGTGGAAAAGGTAAATGAAAAAATGCCTGCCACTTTAGAGGCAGCAATGCTATCTAAGATGGCAGATAGAGGGCAGATCAAACATTGTGAGATAGATGGGCCACTTGCCCTTGACAATGCAATTTCTAAATCAGCAGCTGAACACAAAGGAATTACAGGTAATGTTGCAGGAAATGCAGATATTCTCCTGGTTCCTGATATTGAAGCAGGTAATGTTTTATATAAAGCCTGGATCTTTTATGCAGGCCTTTCATCAGCAAGTCTGGTATTTGGGGCAAAGGTTCCTCTGGTCCTGACATCCAGAGCCGATAGTCCTGAGACAAAATATAATTCAATTGCACTTGGTAAAGTCGTTACTTCTGGTTTAACAAAACTTTAAAATTCAAAAAATTATTAGGGGGAATAAAAAAATGAGTAAAGTATTTGAACTAATGGGAGAACATGATTATGAACAGGTAGTCTTTAATTATGATGAAGAGTCTGGTCTGAAAGCGATAATCTGTATTCATGATACCACTTTAGGTCCTGCTCTTGGTGGAACAAGAATGTGGAATTATAAGACTGAAGAAGAAGCCCTTGTTGATGTTACAAGACTTGCCAGAGGTATGACCTATAAAGCTGCAGCTGCCGGTCTTAATCTAGGTGGCGGTAAAGCAGTTATTATTGGCGATGCAGACAAAGATAAGAGTGAAGAACTATGGCGCTCATTTGGCCGTTTTGTCCAGAGTCTTAATGGCCGCTATATTACTGCTGAAGATGTTAATACAACAGTTAATGATATGGCATATGTCAATGAAGAGACAGATCATGTTACCGGTCTACCTGGAACCAGTGGAGATCCTTCCCCTGTGACAGCTTATGGCGTCTGGAGAGCAATGTTAGCCAGTGTTGAAGAAAAATATGGCTCAAAAGATATTTCAGGTAAAACAGTTGCAGTCCAGGGTGTTGGAAGTGTCGGTTATTATCTCTGCAAGCATATTTCAGAAGCTGGCGGAAAATTAATTGTTACTGATATTAATGATAGCAGAATTGAAAAAGTCAAATCAGAATTTGGCGCAGAGGCTGTCGCTCCAGATGAAATTTATAGTGTAGATGCAGAGATTTTTGCTCCAACAGCACTTGGTGCAGTTATTAATGATGATACTATTCCACAGTTTAAGTTTGATATTGTCTGTGGTGGAGCCAATAACGTATTGAAAGAAGAGCGTCATGGAGATATCCTTGATGAAAAAGATATTTTATATGCTCCTGATTATGTTGCCAATGCCGGCGGTCTGATCAATGTTTATGATGAGCTACAGGGCTATAATAAAGATAGAGCTTTAAGTAGAGCTAAAAAGATCTTTAATAATACCAAGAAAGTCTTTGAAATTAGCAAAAGAGATAATATTCCAACTTATAAAGCAGCAGATATCATGGCTGAAGAAAGAATTGCCAAAATTGGCCGTGTCCGCAGCAATTATTTAGTAAGGTAGGTATAAAAGCAATGTCTGAAAATAATATTTTAGTTATAAATCCAGGCTCAACCTCCAGCAAGCTGGCTCTCTATCAGGGCCAGCAGGAGGTTATGGCCTCTAATATTGAGCACAGTCAGGCAGAACTGGCTGGCTTTGAGAAAATTACAGACCAATTAGACCTGAGAGTAAAATATATCAGGGAATTTTTAAAGGAAAATAATATAAAAATTAAAGATTTAGATGCAGTCGTAGGTAGAGGTGGCCTTTTAAAGCCGATCCCTGGAGGTACTTATCAGGTAAATGAAAAGATGCTGGAAGATTTAAAGGCTGGCTTACAGGGCGAACATGCCAGCAATTTAGGTGGTTTAATTGCAGATACTCTGGCCGAAGAAGCAGGGGCAAAAGCTTTTATAGTTGATCCTGTGGTAGTAGATGAATTAAATGATCTTGCCAGGCTCTCTGGCCATCCATTCTTTGAACGTAAGAGCATCTTCCATGCCTTAAATCAAAAGGCTGTAGCCAGAAATTATGCCAGTGAAATAGGAAAGGATTATGAAGATTTAACTGTTATTATAGCTCACCTGGGTGGAGGAATTTCAGTTGGACTTCATCATAAAGGCAAGGTAATAGATGTCAATAATGCCCTGGCTGGTGAAGGTCCTTATTCCCCAAACCGTTCTGGAGGGCTTCCTACACTGGATCTGGCAAATTACTGCTATGAGCCTGATAGCAATTATAATGATGTTAAGAAAAAACTGCTTGGTAATGGCGGAGTAGTTGCCTATTTAAATACCAATGATATGCGGGAAGTTGAAGAAAAGGCTGAAGCCGGAAATGAAGAGGCTGATTTAATTTACAGCGGAATGGCTTATCAGGTGGCTAAAGAGATAGGCTCACTGGGACCTGTTGTTAAGGGCAAGGTTGATGCAATCTTATTAACTGGAGGAATTGCCTATTCAGATTACTTTGTAAATCAGGTTAAAGATCAGGTAGGCTTTCTTGCCCCGGTAAAAGTCTATCCAGGGGAAGAAGAAATGTCAGCCCTGGCTGCTGGTGCCGAGAGAGTCTTAACCGGTCAGGAAGATGCTAAAACTTATAAATAAAATATTTTATCTAAGATATAACTTTATTGAAAAGAAGGAGGAGAGTTATCTTGGTTAAAGATAAAAAAGTTGTATTTGACGAAGAACGCTGCAAGGGCTGTAAATTATGTGTAAATGTCTGTCCTGTTGATATTATTGAAATGGCAGATGATAGAATTAACAGCCACGGTTTTCATCCAGCTGAAGTAAAAGATGAGAATCAGGATAAATGCATTAGCTGTCAGCAATGTTATCTAATGTGTCCTGATGTCTGTATCACACTTTATAAATAAATAATACCAGGATTCAAATAATATAAGGAGGTAGTTTAATGTCTGAAAAAAAGTTAATGAAAGGAAACGAGGTTGTTGGAGAAGCTGCAATAAGAGCAGGTTGTCGTTATTTCTTTGGCTATCCGATAACACCTCAGAATGATATACCTGCCTATATGTCCCGTCGACTTCCAGAAGTTGATGGAGTTTTTCTCCAGGCAGAAAGTGAAGTTGCTGCAAGTAATATGGTTTATGGTGCCTCAGGTGCCGGTGCAAGGGTTTTAACATCTTCATCCAGTCCTGGCATCAGTCTTAAGGCAGAAGGAATTTCCTATTTAGCCGGAGCCGAGCTTCCATCTGTAATTGTTAATATGATGAGAAGTGGACCAGGTTTAGGTGGTATTCAGCCATCCCAGGCCGATTATTTTCAGGCCACTAAAGGAATGGCCCATGGAGATTTTCGCCTATTAGTTTTAGCTCCTTCTAATGTTCAGGAATTAGCAGATCTAACCTATCTTGCCTTTGAATTAGCAGATAAATACAGAAATCCAGTTATGGTTTTAGGAGATGGCATGATTGGCCAGATGATGGAACCTGTTGAATTTAAAGAGATGATAGATCCTGACGACCTTCCTAAAAAGGAATGGGCGACAGATGGTGCTAAAGGCAGGGAGAAAAATGTTATTAATTCTCTCGGTTTAGTTGCAGAAGAATTAGAACAGCATAATTTAGATCTTAAGGCAAAGTATGATCAGATGAGAGAAGAAGAAGTTAGATATGAAGATTACATGATGGATGATGCCGAGCTGGCCATTGTAGCCTATGGTACAACAGCTAGAATAGCTACCAGTGCAATTGATAGAGCCAGGGAAGATGGCTATAAAGTTGGCCTGATTAGACCAATAACTTTATTCCCATATCCAGAGGATAGAGTTGCAGAAGCTGCTGACCAGGTTGATGAATTTTTAGCTGTAGAGATGAGTACCGGTCAGATGGTTGAAGATGTAAAACTTGCTGTTAATGGCAAGAAACCTGTTGAATTTTATGGCAGAACCGGTGGCGTTGTCCCATCAACCGATGAGATATATGACAAGATTGTTGCTATGCGAGGTGAT
>JBNJEB010000037.1:0-12822 GCA_051745425.1 Bacillota bacterium | reverse complement strand
CTTGATCTGGAAACTGAGTTAGAAGAACTGCAGGCTAATCTTGATGATGAAGAACAGAGTTTTGAAGCAGAAATTGAACGATTGAATGAAACGCTTGCTGATAAAGATGCTGAAATTGAAGAGTTGGAAAATCAAATTGCTGAACAGGAAGAAGCTCAAACATTGGAAGCAACTGAATGGCAGGAAGAAAGAGAAACTTTAGTAGCTGAAAGAACTGAATTAAGAGATGAAATCGAAGAATATCAAGAATTGGAAGATAGAGTCAATGAGCTTGAATCAGAAAAGGCAAATTTACTGGAAGAATTAAGTCAATCTGAAGAAAAAGTTGCTCAATTAGAAGATGAGTTAGCTCAATTACAGGAAGAAATGGAAACTCAGATAACTGAGCTTGAAAATCAGCTCAGTGAGAAAGAGGAAGAAATAACTGAAATTGATGGAGAGAGAAGTTCTTTAAATGAAGAGCTGGAAGAATTAAGAGAAGAACTTGATGAATATGAAAACTTAAAAGATAGAGCAGAAGAGCTAGAAGAAAGAAATGATGTTCTTGAAAATAGGGTTGCTGAACTGGAGCAGGATAAAGTCAGCCTTGAAGAAAATTTAGAAATTGCTAAAGATGAGACTGGAGAATATGAAGAGCAGTTTCAGGAATTACAGCAAGAAAGAGATAATCTAGTTGAGGAACTTTCGGATTTAAACATAGAAGCTGAAAATTACTCTGAAATTTCAGAAGAAATGGTAAATTTGGAAGAGGAAATATTACAATTAGAAGAGGAACTTGATAATAGTCAGGCAAGGGTTTCAGAGCTAGAACTTGAGCTTGAGGATTTACAGTCAGAAAGAGATAACTTAATAGCTGAAAAAGAAGAATTAGAAGTTGAACTTGAAGAATCTGAAGCTTCTACTGCAAGAATAGAAGAGTTAGAAGAAGAGAAATCCAGTCTGGAGGCAGAAATTGAAGATTCTAGTGAGTTGAGAGAAAGAATTGAAACACTAGAAGAAGAAAGAGAAAAATTACAGGATGAGATTAGAGATTTAGAAGGAGAATTGGCAGAGATGCCAGAAGTCGTGGATATTGAATTGACTGAACTCCAGGAAAGTATTTATGCTGAGATGGAAGAAGAGTTTGAAGAATATCTTGATGATTGGCAGGCTGAAATTTTACCAGGTCAACTGATAATTAGATTTAATGAACTTGATACAAAATTTGCCACAGGCAGCAGTCAGTTAACTCAAGATTTCAAAGATATAATTGCTGATTTCTTTCCGCGGTACTTAGAAATTTTGCGTGACTCGGAATATAGTGATCAGATAGCTGAAATTAGAGTTGATGGTCATGCTTCCAGTGAATGGCTGGGAACTGATGAGGAAGTAGAGGCCTATAAATATAATTTGAATTTATCTCAGGAGCGAGCTTACAATACTCTGGAATACTGTCTTTCATTAGAAGAGGTATCTGATGAATTTAAATGGCTTAAAGAAAGATTAATCTCGACTGGCATGTCTTCCAGTAAACCTGTTTATACTGAAGGTGAAGAGAATAAAGAACAGTCCAGAAGAGTTGAGTTTAGAATAATAACTACTATAGAACAATAATTATAATAAGCCGTCCTTAAGAATAGGGCGGCTTTTATTTGACAGGTTTAAAGTTGACTGATAAAATAAAGTTAAAGCATACCGTTTAGGGGTATTAAGGAGGTTGACAATATGGAAAAGACAGTAATAGTTAAGGGCATGTCCTGTGAACATTGTGCAGGAAGAGTTAAAAAGGAACTTGAAGCGATTGAAGGAGTAATTTCAGCAGATGTAAGTGCAGATGCAGATAAGGCGGTTATTCAGCTTGAGCAAGAAGTTGATTATGGCCTTTTAAGAGAAGCAGTTGAAAAAGCAGGTTATAATTTTGTTGAAGTTAATTAAAATTTTTTGAATAAAATTCCCAGGCCCATTGGCCTGGGTTTATTTATTATTCAGTCTGGAGTTTATTATTTTCCTGGTTATTTTTTTTGCCATTTACCTGGAATAATTTTAAAGCTACTAACCAGATTAAAATAGAGCCAATGAAAACTATTATATCCATTTGCGAGATTGGATTGACAATTGCATTGCCGATTGAAACGAAAATTAATAACTTTGGTATTATGCCCATGACAGAAGCTAAAATATATTCGATATAATTATTTCCAGTAGCTCCTAAAACTAAACTTACTGCTTCAGGCATTACTGGCACAAGTCGGAAAAAGAAAGCTACTTTAATATTATTGCTTGATCGATATTTTAGTATTTCTTCGAATTTTGAAGATCTAGATACAATATTTTCAACCAAATCAGTTCCTAGAAAATAACCATATAAATAAGTTAATGAAAATTCAATTGTTATACCTAAAATGCTAAGAAGTGCGGCAGGAATAACTGGCAAAATCATACCAGCAGAAATAAAAATTAAAAAAAGTGGTAAGAAGAAAAAGAGTGATTTTATACTAAAAGCACCCAGGATAATTAATGAGGCAATCATAGTATTATCTATGTCATTTACTATTTTTTGTATTTGCAGGGCTTGAATGTCTTCCCAGAACAAATATAATAAAAGAAACATTATTGATGCTATAAGTATTTTAAAACCTGTCTTTTTAAACATTAAAAAATACCACCTTAATAAATTACTTTAAATAGAATTTAAAATATTAAATAAATTTATCTATACTTAATTATAATAAAATTATCTGTATTTCACAAGGTAAATGCTTAATTCTTTGATTATATATGCTATAATATTAGATGAATGTTAATTTTTACAAGATATAATTATTGGAGGGAATTAATTTTGAAAACATATGATATTACTTTAGCTTTAGATGAAAACTTACCAGGCTGGCCAGACCATGATGCTTTTGAATTAAGACAGATAAAGGAAATATCAAAAGGAGATCGGTGTAATCTATGTGAGATTAAGACTTCAACTCATTTCGGAACTCATATAGATGCACCTGGGCATTATGTAGACGGAGGCAAAAAGTTAGTTGATTTAGATTTAGAGATTCTGATTGGCGAAGTACTTGTTGTTGAGGTTGAAGGAAATAAAAATATTAAAGTTGCTGATCTTGAAGGGCTGGTGCCTGATGGGACTAAGAGACTAATTGTTAAAACAGGTAATAGCAATTTTATTGGAGATAATAAATTTCATGAAGAGTATCAGTCATTTACTCCTGAAGCAATGAGGTGGTTGCTTAATAAAGGAATTAAACTTTTAGGTATTGATTATTTCTCGATAGCTCCCTTTGATGATTTAATAGAACCACATGAAATATTTTTGGGGGCCGGGGATACTATTGCTCTGGAAGGTGTTGATCTTAGAGAGATTCAACCAGGTAATTATGAACTGATCTGTCTACCTATAAAAATTGCCGATGCTTATGGAGCTCCAGTTAGGGCAGTTTTAAGGCAATAAAATAAGTATAATTACGAATGGAGGAGATTAAAATTTTTAAAAATAATTTTAAATTATTAGTACTGGTTTTAGCGTTTATGCTCACAATTTCTATTGGTATTAATGCTCAGGCTATTACAGAACCAGAACCTGGATTAATAGAAGTTGAATTTAATTATGAGCCGCCAATTGCAGTAGATGAAGTTTATCTGGCCGGGGAATTTAATGACTGGAATCCCCAGGGAACTTTAATGGAAAAAGATAATGGTGTTTATAAAGTTACTGTTTATCTTGAACCTGGAGAGTATGAATATAAATTTGTTATTAACGGTAATAATTGGCAGACACCAGAAGATGCAGATGATTATGCCCCTGATGGTTTTGGTGGTGAAAATGCAGTAATTAAAGTTGGTGAAGATAATGATAATCTTGAAGGCCCGGGAACTAGAGGCGATGGAGAAATAACTAAAGAACTTTTACATCATAATAATAATGACCATCGTTATTTTAATCCAATGTCAGATGACAGGTTTTCTTTTAGATTTCAGACCAGAAAAGAAGAGGTTGAAGAAGTCAAGGTTCATATTTTAGGAGAAAGAGATAAAAAAATAGAAACACTTAAGCCTTTTATGATCTATGATAATGGTGAATATTATAGGGCAGTTTTAGAAATTGATAATGATCAGTTTAGTTATATTTTTGAAGTTATAGATGGTTCGAACAGCTACTTTTATGGTGAAGAGATTGGTCAAGAATTTGATCAAATTGAGCCTATATCAGTAGATGTCTCAGAAAGTAAAATATTTTCTCCGCCTGAATGGACTAATGATGCTATCTTCTATCAGATATTTCCAGATCGTTTTGCAAATGGAAGTTCAGATAATGACCCTCGTTTAATAGAACTTTATAAAGATGTAGATAGTCGCTATGAAAGCTATATTCCAGATTGGGACCAGGGGATAGCAGTTTCTGATGATCCTGTTCTGGGACCTGATGGAGTTGTAGATGGCGACAATTCAATTCATCCTCAGGCTGGATATTATGCCTATTATGGTGGAGATTTATTAGGTGTTGAAGAAAAAATTCCTTATCTAGAGGATTTAGGGATAAATACTATTTATTTTAATCCGATATTTAAGGCCAGTGCCAATCATCGTTATAATACGGCTGGTTTCGAATATATTGATGATAGTTTAGCATATTACGGTGATCAGGAAAAATCCCAGGAATATTTTGTAGAATTAGTTGAGAAGTTAGATTCTGCTGGTATAAAAGTAATACTTGATGGTGTTTTTAATCATGTAGGCTATGAACATTGGGCTTTCCAAGATATTGTAGAGCATGGTGAAGATTCTGAATATGTTGATTGGTTTAATATTCATGATTTCCCTGTAATCCCACTGTATGAACAGAGTGAGACAGTGGAACCTAATTACGATGCCTGGTGGGGTTATGGTCATTTGCCTGAGCTAAACTTAAATAATCCAGAAGTAAAAGATTATATATTTGAAATAACTGAAAAATGGCTTGATGCTGGAATAGATGGTTGGAGATTAGATGTGCCAATGGATGTAAAAGGTACTAATCCTGATTTTTGGAAAGAATGGCGTAAGTTTGTTAAAGATTATGATGAAGATATTTATCTGACAGGAGAAGTCTGGGAGAATGCCAGAGAGTATCTTGAAGGTGATGAGTTTGATGCTGTAATGAATTACCGCTTTAGAGATGCAGTCTATAATTTTACCGGGCAGGCTAGTATATCTGCAGATGAATTTCATAATCAAATGATGAAATTATTCTTTGATTATCCTGAGCAGGCTGTTTATTCATTACAAAATTTGCTCGGCAGCCATGATACCCAGCGTTATTTGACTATGCTTGAGGGAGATAAAGATCGCTTTGCTTTAAGTAAGTTAATACAGTTTACCTACCCTGGTGCGCCGATGATCTATTATGGTGATGAGATAGCCATGGAAGGTGGAGAAGACCCGGATAATCGAAGAACTATGATCTGGGAGGATAGAGGTTATGTGAGCCCGGATAATGAGATGAGAAATTATGTTTCTGATCTTATCACTATGAGAAATGAATATGCTGCTTTAAGAAAAGGGACTATTAGATTAATAGAAATCAATGACTCTGATATTTATGGTTTTTTAAGGGAGTATCAGGACGAAGTAATTTTAGTTCTAATAAATAATAGTGATGAAGATAAAGAGGTTAGAATAGATTCTGAACAAATAAATTCTGGTTATAGCAGGGTGGGTATGGATAAAACTACAAAAGATAATGAAATCGAATTAGGTTCATCAGCTTATCCTGACATCTATCAGGGAGGTAATCATCTCCATATAGATAATAGATTAAGAATCGATATTCCTGCTTTAGATGGAGCTGTTCTTAAATTAAAATAAGCCTTATTTATAATAAAATGTTAGAATAGGCTCTTTACAAAAATAATATTATCTGATATTGTTAATATAAATGAATAGTATTAACTTTTAAACCGGTCCTGTGAGGCTGGAAAAGGATTCAAAATAATTACAGGTAAAAATTCAGGAAAATTATACCTGTAACTCCTCGCATTTAAACCTCTCTGCCGGTTGGTAGAGAGGTTTTTTTATGCAATTTCCAGACTGATGGGCCGTCCCAAAACAAAATGGAGGTGGCTCAATGTTAAAACAGAAAGACTTTATTGCTCTTGATGGACTGACTGAGGAAGAGATTTATGGAATCCTCGAAACAGCAAGTTCAATGAAAGACATTTTTACTAGATCAGTCAAAAAGGTTCCTACTCTTAGAGGGAAGACAGTTGTAAATCTTTTCTTTGAACCCAGTACTAGAACAAAATCATCATTTGACCTGGCAGCCAAGAGACTTAGTGCAGATGTGATGAGTATTTCCAAGAAAGCCAGTAGTGTTGTTAAAGGAGAAACTCTACTTGATACGGCCAGAACTATGGAGGTTATGGCAGCTGATGTAGTAGTTGTCAGACATAGTCATCCAGGAGCAGCAAAATATTTAGGAGATAATCTGCAGGCAGCTGTTTTAAACGCAGGAGATGGCGCTCATGCTCATCCAACCCAGGCTCTACTTGATATTTTTACTATCTGGGATAAACTTGGTAATTTAGAAGGAAAGAAAATATTGATAATAGGTGATATTGCTCACTCTAGAGTTGCCAGATCAAATATCTGGGGTTTATTGGCTCTGGGAGCTGAAGTAAGGCTTTGCGGTCCAGCTACATTGATTCCAATGGGGATTGAACAGGCCGGGGTTAAAGTTTATCAGGATGTTGATGAAGCTTTAAAAGGGATCGATGCAGTTAATATTTTAAGGATTCAATTAGAAAGACAGGAAAGTGGCTTATTTCCATCCCTCAGAGAATATAGATATTTATATGGAATAAATAAAGAGAGACAGAATCGTTTAAAGCCTGAGGCTCTGGTGATGCATCCAGGACCGATGAACCGTGGTGTTGAAATAGAATCCAATGTTGCAGATAGTAAACAATCAGTAATAACTGAACAGGTTGCCAATGGAGTAGCTATTAGAATGGCTTTACTTTATCTATTAGCTGGTAAGGAGGTAAAACATGAAGCTCTTGCTTAAAAATGGTTGTCCAGTGGATTCAAGAAATGAATTACCAGAAAAGGTTGATATTTTAATTGAAAATAACAAGATAATAAATATTGCTGAAAAGATAGATGAGAATAATGCTGAAATTATTAATTTAAATGGTGCCAAAATTTTGCCTGGATTAATAGATATGCATGTCCATCTAAGGGAGCCAGGCTATGAAGAGAAAGAGACTATTAAGACTGGCTGTGAAGCTGCTGCAGCTGGTGGAATTACTACAGTAGCCGCGATGCCCAATACTGACCCGATAGCTGATAATCCTGCTACCATTGAGTTGATTAAGGCCAGGGCTAAAGAAGCTTTAATTGATGTGGTTCCGCTAGGCTCAATCACTAAAGGAAGCTCAGGAAAAGAATTAGCTGAGATCGGTTTTCTTTCCAGGGCTGGAGTTAAAGGTATTACTGATGATGGAAACCCGGTAATGGATAGCGAGATAATGCGAAGAGCAATGGAATATGCCAGTCCTTTTAACCTACCAATCATAAGTCACTGTGAAGACTTAAATTTAGCAGCTGAAGGAGTTATGCATGAGGGTTTTTATTCAACAAAACTTGGTTTAAAGCCGATTCCTGCAGCAGCTGAAGAAGTTATGATTGCAAGAGACATAGCTCTGGCTGATCTGACAGGAGCCAGCTTGCATATAGCTCATTTAAGTACTGCTAGAGGATTTGAACTTGTTAAAGCAGCCAGAGAGAATGGTATTAATGTAACCGCAGAAGTTACACCTCATCATTTAACATTGACTGATGCAAACTTACAGGATTATGATACTGCTATGAAAGTTAATCCTCCTTTGAGGACAAAAAATGATAGAGATGTTTTAATAAAAGCGGTTGGAGATGGAGAACTTTCTGTTATCGCAACGGACCATGCTCCTCATACCTATGAAGAAAAGATGGGAACAATTGACTCGGCAGCATTTGGAATTTCTGGTCTGGAGACAGCTTTATCAGTTCTTCATCATTACTTAATAAGGGAAAAGAAACTGGACTGGAATCAGGTGATAGAATTAATGTATTATAACCCGGCAGAAATATTAAAACTTGATAAAATAGGTTTACAGCCAGGCTCAATTGCTGACATTACAATATTTGCTGAGAAGGAAAGCTGGGTTGTAGACACAAATAAGTTTAAGTCCCAGGGAAAACATTCACCTTATAATAATCAAGAATTAACCGGTCAGGTTAAATTAACAATTAAAGATGGTAATATAATATATGATAATAGAGGTGGTCAAGCTGAGCTTGTTTATTGATCGTTTAATAACTAAAATTGATGAGAAAAAAAGCCGAATTTGTGTAGGTTTAGATCCCCATATAGACCAGATACCTGAATATTTAAAGGTTGAAAATGGAGTTTATGAAGCCAATAACCAGCTTGAATATTTAGAAGGTTTGGCTAAAACGGTTAAAGTATTTAATCAGATTATTATTGAAAACATAAAACCCTATACTGCTGTTGTTAAACCACAATTAGCTTTCTATGAGCAGCTTGGGATACCAGGCTTAGAGACATTTAAAGCCACAGTTGATTTTGCCCATGAATCTGGTTTATTGGTAATTGTTGATGGTAAGAGAAATGATATTGGCAGCTCAGCAAAAGGTTATTATAATGCATATTTGAATAAAGATTATAATAAGAATCAAAAAAGTCTGGGTTTTGTAAAGTCTGATGCCTTAACAATAAATCCATTTCTTGGCTTTGAAGGAATTGAGCCATTTCTTGAAAATAAGGCAAACGGAGTATTTGGTTTAGTAAGAACTTCTAATCCTGGAGCAGAGGATTTACAAAATCTAAAGTTAGAGTCTGGTCGAAGCTTTTACGAAGAATTGGCCTTAAAATTTGAAGAATGGGGTAAAGATTATCGAGGTGAATCTGGTTATAGTAATCTCGGGGCAGTTGTAGGGGCTACCTGTCCTGAAGAACTGGAAAATTTAAGAAAGTTGATGCCACATACTTTCTTTTTAATTCCTGGTTATGGTGCCCAGGGAGGCGGCGCAGAAGACATTGCTGCAGGTTTTGATAATAATGGTTATGGTGGAATAGTTAATTCTGCCCGTTCAATTATCTTTGCATATAGAAAAGAACAATATAATAATAAATATAGTGACAAAGAATTTGGGCAGGCAGCAGCTGATGCTGCCAGAACAATGCAGTCTGAAATTAACAAAGTTTTGAAAAGCGAAGGTGTTTTTAATGGCTGAGGTTATTAGGAATGATCAAATTGCAAAAAAGATATTTTTATTGAAAATAAAATTAAGGGATAAAAAAATAATTAAACCTGGTCAATTTTTCAATTTGAAAGTTAGAAGTGAAGAGAGATATGATCCTCTTTTAAGGAGGCCTTTATCGGTCTTTGATTATAATTCAGTTAGAAATGAAGTTAGTTTTATTTACCAGCTAGTAGGTCGAGGAACAAGAATATTAAGCAAATATAAGAATGGAGATTCCATTGATATTCAAGGTCCATTAGGAAATGGATTTACATTGGGTTTTAGTGGGAAGAAATTAGTTTTAGCAGGTGGTGGGATGGGGATAGTTCCATTGTATTATCTTGCTAAAAGTGTAGGTTCAGATAATCATTTAACTTTATGTTTAGGGGCTGCAAATAGAGGAGTATTAAAACCATTAGCAGATTATTTTGCCGATATGGCTATTAACTTAAAGTTATCTACAGATGATGGTAGCTTTGGTAGCCAGGGGAATATTTCCTGTCTGCTTAATAATAGCAGCCTGGGCAGTGAAGTTAATTATGATTACCTGTATGGTTGTGGCCCTAAACCTATGTTGAGGTGGTTACAATCCTGGCTTAATGAAGAAGGAATACCTGGTGAGTTTTCTCTGGAAGAGAGAATGGCCTGTGGTAATGGGCTTTGTTTGTCATGTAGCTGTAAGACTATTTCTGGGAATAAGAGATTATGTAAAGAAGGCCCGGTATTGCCTGCTGATGAGGTGATTATTAATGGAATATGATGTTGATTTAAGTACATGTCTTGGTTCATTACAGCTTGAATCTCCAGTTATGACAGCTTCTGGTACCTGTGGTTTTGGTAGAGAACTTGCTGATTTTTATGAACTTAAGGAACTGGGAGGCTTGATTGTTAAGGGAATAACTGTTGATCCTCGAGATGGCAATCCTACTCCAAGAATTGCTGAAACTGCGGCTGGCTTAATAAATTCAATTGGTCTTGAAAATCCTGGACTTGCTGGTTTTATTGAAGAGGAATTACCTTTCATAAAAAATGTAACTTCTAAAGTTTTAATTAATATTTCAGGCCATTCATTAGATGATTTTAAAAGATTGGCAGCAGGACTGGCAGAGAATGAAGGATTTGATGGGATCGAAGTAAACGTATCCTGCCCAAACATTAAAGGGGGAGGTTTAGCCTTTGGTACTGATCCAGAATTAGTTTATCAGATCACCAGACTTGTCAGAAAAGAATATACTGGATTTGTAATGGTTAAATTAACACCAAATGTTAGTAATATCATACCAATAGCAAATTCAGCAGCTGAAGGAGGAGCAGATGCTCTCGCTGTAGCTAATACACTTCCTGGAATGAAAATAGATATTGATAGACAAAAGCCAGTATTAGCTACTGGCTCAGGTGGGCTTTCTGGACCTGCTATAAAACCAGTTGCATTGAGGCTGGTTTATGAAATTGTTAAAAATGATATTCTGCCTGTGTTAGGAGTCGGGGGTATAATGTCAGCTGAGGATGCAATAGAATATTTTTTGGCTGGAGCTAAGGCTGTTGGTGTGGGAACTGCAACATTAATTGATCCTTATGCACCGATTAAAATAAAATCTGGAATTAGAGAGTATTTAAATAATAATAATTTTGATAGTTTGAATGAAATAATTGGATTGGCTCACAAAAAGGGGGAAAATAATGATCGATCAAAAAGAAGTAATTAAAATTCTAAAAGAGAGTGAAGCTTTACTTGAAGGTCATTTTTTATTAAGTTCTGGAAGACATGCAGATAGTTATATACAATGTGCTCAGGTTTTGCAGTATCCATGGTATACTAAAGAATTGGCGGAAGGAATTGCAGATATCTGGTCAAAATATCAACCTGAAATTGTTGTTGGGCCAGCTATGGGCGGGGTTGTTTTAGCTTATGCTGTTGGTAATGCTTTAAAACGTCCTGCAATTTTTAGTGAAAGAAAAGATGGCGAGATGATGTTTAGAAGGGGCTTTGATTTAGAAAAAGGTCAGAGAGTATTGGTTGTTGAAGATGTTGTTACCACTGGAGGGTCAGTTAAAGAATTATTAAGAATAATTGAAGCAGAAGGGGCTGAAATTATTGGAATTAGTTCGATTGTAGATAGAAGTAATGGAAAAGTTGAGTTCAAATATCCTTTTCAGCCATTATTGCAATTAGAGGTTCCTTCATATGAAGAATCAGACTGTCCTCTCTGTAAAAAGGGGAAAACAGCTCCTATTAAACCTGGAAGTAGAAATTAATCCTTTATTTTAAGCTTTTAATATGATAAATTAAATAGATATAGTATGTGACTTTCAGGAGGAAATAAAATAATGAATATTGTAGTTCAAAAATATGGAGGAAGTTCTGTTTGTACAACGAAAAAAATTAAAAGGGTTGCTCAAGAAATCAAAAAAACCAAAGAGGATTCAAAAGAATTAGTTGTGATTGTTTCAGCAATGGGGGATACAACTGATGATTTATTAAAATTAGCGAAGTCTGTCTCTGACAAACCAGATTCTCGAGAATTAGATATGTTATTGAATACTGGTGAACAAGTTTCAATAGCTTTATTAACGATGGCTCTTCAGGATTTGGGATGTGAAGCAGTTTCTTTAACAGGAGCCCAACTTCACCTGGAGACTACTGCGAGCCATCAGAAGGCGAGAATTAAAGATATTGATTTATCCAGAATAAAAAAAGAATTAAGTCAGGGTAGAATTGTTGTGGTAGCTGGTTTTCAGGGAGTTACTGAAAAAGAAGAATATACAACTTTAGGCCGGGGAGGTAGTGATACTTCCGCTGTAGCCCTTGCTGCTAAATTAGGAGCAAGATGTGAGATATATACTGATGTTGAAGGTATTTATACCTGTGACCCAAGATTGATGCCAGGAGCTAAAAAGCTTACACATACTTCTTATGAAGAGTTAATTGAGATGGCAAGTTTAGGGGCGGAAGTTATTCATCCAAGAGCTGTAGAACTTGCTCAGAAATTTCAGGTCCCACTTTATATTTCTAAGAGTTGTTCTAAAGTAGAAGGGACTACTATAAATGGAGATATTGATTATTTGGAGGCAAGTCTTGTTACTGGTATGGCCGTTAATAGAGATGATATTCAGATTACGTTAAGAGATTTAGATTCTGATAGTCAGATTCTTGCAGATGTCTTTAATTCTCTAGCTAGATTTGAGATTAATGTTGATATGATTTCTCAATTACTTGATAAATCAGGGAGAATGAATTTGAGTTTCACCATTCCTGAAATAGATATTGATAAAGCTAGAGAAGTAATAAATTATTATAAAAAGGATTGGGGCCTGTCAGATTGGTGGATCCGTTCAGAGATTGTTAAAGTATCAGTAGTTGGCCCAGGAATGAGGACTCAACCTGGTGTGGCAGCTAGAGTTTTTAATTTACTGGCTGAAGCTGATATCCCAATTTTGATGGTTACTACTTCTGAAATTAAAATTTCATGGTTAGTGCCTTCAGGACATGAAGAACAGGCAGTTCAAGTAATTGGTTATGATTTTGGACTGAGTTTAGAAAAAGAATAA
>JBNJEB010000036.1:0-13043 GCA_051745425.1 Bacillota bacterium | reverse complement strand
TTCCCTGGTCCTCCTAATGATGGATTACATGGCATAAATGCCACATGATCTAAATTAACTGTCAAAGTTAAAACATCAAAGCCCATCCTGGCAGCAGCTAAAGAAGCTTCGCTGCCAGCATGACCTGCTCCTACAACAATAACATCATATTCTTTGGAATATGTCGAAAAATAGTTCTTCATTTTAAAACTCCTTTCCTGTATTATTTACCAATACAGAAATCATGAAAAATTTGATCTATTAAATTATCAGTTACTGTTTCTCCTGTTATTTCTCCTAAACTTATCAAGGCATCTTTTAAATCAACTGATAATAAATCTGGCGGAATATTATTTTCATTTCCCTGGATAACTAATTCTAGACTATTTTTTGCATCTTTAAGTAATTTTTTATGGCGAATTCTTGTAATTATTTGATCATACCCACCTGCTACATCACCACTCATAATTTCATCTTTAATCGCTGCTTCTAGTTCCTTTAAACCTGCACCTGTTTGAATAGAAGTATAAATTATTCTGCCATCAGGAAAATTATTTTCAATCTTCTTATGGTCAATTTCTTCTGATAAATCTGTCTTATTTACCAGAATAATTATCGGTTTATCCTTTACTTCCTGATATATTTTATAATCACCTGGGGATATTCCCTGAGATACATCAAGCATTAATAAGACTAAATCAGCAGTCTGCAAAGAGCTTATAGTCCTCTCTACTCCTATCTTTTCCACCTGATCAGAAGTTTCTCTTATACCAGCTGTATCAGTTATTCTTAAGGGGATCCCTCCAAGATTTACAAGCTCTGAAATAATATCTCTTGTAGTTCCTGGTATTTCAGTAACTATAGCCCTGTTTTCTTTTAAAAGATAGTTTAATAAGCTTGATTTACCTACATTAGGTTTACCTACAATTACTGTTTCAATACCTTCACTAAAAATCTGGCCTGTTTTACTGCTTTCAATTAGTTCATCTAAAGAATTAATTATCTGGCTTATTTTATTCCCTACCTGATCGCTATTAAAACCTGGAACTTCGTCTTCTGGAAAGTCTATACTTGCTTCCATACCTGCTAAAATAGTCATCAATTTTTCTCTAATATCTTTTATATGATCAGATAAACCACCTTTTAAATGTTGAATTGCCAGTTCTCTACCTTTTTCAGTTTGAGAATTAATCAAATCCATAATTCCTTCTGCCTGAGTAAGATCTATTCTACCATTCATAAATGCTCTTTTTGAGAACTCGCCAGGTTCAGCTAATCTTGCACCTGCAGTTAAAACCGCATTAAGAACTCCCTGTAAAGGCAGGCTACCTCCATGACAGTCAAACTCTACAGTATCTTCAGCAGTAAAAGATTTAGGCCCTTTTAAAATAAGTGCAAGTACTTCATCTATATCTTTATTATTCTCATCTCTAATAAAACCATAGTGAATTGTATGACTATCAACCTGAGTTAAACTTTCTATTGAAGATGAATAAAAAACATGATCTGCTATTTTAATAGCATCTTCACCACTAATTCTAATTTTACCTATACCTGAACAACCAGGAGGAGTTGAAATTGCAGCTATTGTATCATCCATATTAAAATTCATTATATCACCCCGGTTTTAATTAAATTCTTTATTTTAAGTTAAAAACCCAGCAGGTATTCCCTGCTGGGTTAATTTTCAAATTATACCTTCTCAATCATTACTTTTCTAAAGGGCTCTTCACCCTGACTATATGATTTAACTCTGTCATCTTCTTTAACTGCTAAATGAATAATTCGTCTTTCATGAGGCGGCATTGGATCTAACATTACTTTTCTGCCAGTTTCAAGAGCTTTATCCTTCATTTTATTAGCCAAGCGTTCAAGTGTTTCTTTTCTTCTTTCTCTATAACCTTCAGCATCTAACATTATTCTATAATATTTATCAGTCTCACGATTAACCGCTAAAGAAGTTAGATATTGCAAAGCATCAAGTGTTTCCCCTCTATGACCAATTACAATCCCTAATTCAGGAGACGATAAATTAAAATAAAGCTGCTCATCATTTGATTCAGATTCTATATATTCAACTTCGACATTCAATTCACTGTTTATAAATATCTCCTCTAAAAAATTTTTGCCAATTTCAGATGGAATTATTTTTTTAGAAACTTCGACTACAGCCTCTTTGCCACCAATTAATCCTAAAAAACCCTTACTACCTTCCTCAATAATATTAATTTCTGCCTCTTCTTTTGAAAGATCAAGTTTTTTCAAAGCCTTTTCAATAGCTTCTTCTACTGAATTACCAGTCTCTTTACAGCTTGCCATATTAAAACGCCTCCTTAAGCGGCTTCAGCTTCTGTTTCAGTTTCTTTAGATAATAAATATTGTTGAATGACAGAAAATAATGTAGAAGTTAACCAGTAAACCATTATTCCTGATGGTAATTGAAAACCAATAAAAACTATCATGATTGGCATAATCCACATCATCATACCTGATTTACCGCCTCCACCACCAGATATACTCTGAGTAACCTTAGTTTGAGCAACCATTACAAGACCTGTGATAATTACTAAAGCAATATCAGGTTCAGCCAGTGAACCCTCTGTAAGTCTTCCAATCCATAGAAAAGCTGTCTCACCAAAAGTTTCGCTCATAGCCAGAATTGCTCTATATAAAGGTATAAGAATAAATAACTGCAATATCATTGGCAAACAACCGGCAATTGGATTTACATTGTTCTCCTGATACAATTTCATCATTTCTTCCTGCTGTTTTTCTTTATTATCTTCATATTTTTCCTTTATCTTTTCCATTTTAGGCTGTAAATCTTGCATTGCTTTCATAGATCTAGTTTGTTTAGCTGTTAAAGGAAAAAGTGCAAATTTAATTGCTAATGTAAAAATTATGATTGCTAGACCATAACTTGATACAAAGGGTAACTGATAAATAAATTCAATAATCTGGGTCATAAAATCAATAAAACCACCAAAAAATTCAAACATTTTTTAATTCCTCCTATTATTTTACTCTACCGGATCATAACCACCTGGATGAAAGGGATGACAGCGCAAAATTCTTTTTAAACCCATCCAACTCCCTTTTATTATACCATATTTTTCAATAGCAGTTGCAGTATATGCTGAGCAAGTGGGATAATATCGACATGACTTTGGCAACAAAGGAGAAATAGACTTCTGATAAAATTTAATTAAGTTTAGAAATAATGATTTAATCATATATATTTATCTCCTTTTTAACTATCAATTAAAGAACACTTATAAAACAATTTTTTTAAATCTTTTTTAATTTGATGATAGTCTAAATCTATTACAGGCTTTCTTGCTATAATTACAATGTCAAGTCCGGATTTTATGTAATTATTGTCATCCCATTTTCTTAGAATTTCTTTAATCCTGCGCTTAAGTTTATTCCTTACAACTGCATTACCAATTTTTTTACTAATAGTGATTCCATAACGATTAAGAGAATTATTATTTCTATTATCCAACCAGTAGACAACTAAATATTTACTGGCTTTGGAGCTTCCATTTTTATAAACTCTCTGAAAATGACTATTTTTTTTTAAACTTTCCAAACTTATACCTCCAGATTTGGTAATTTATCATCCATACAATATAAATTATATGGTATTTGAAAATACTAGTCAAGGTATTTTGCTTATCCACAAGAATATTTTTGTTGATAAAATGTTAATAATCTGTTATTATATTAGTGATTAGTTGTGGAAAACTTTTAAAAATAGTTCTTTATTTAGAAATCATTGAATGTTAACTCTGTGTATTAAATTATTAACAATTATTTTATAATCGACAAAAACCCTAAAGTTATCCACAAAAACACACGTTTTTATCCACAAACTGTTAATAAGTCTTAGTTATCCACCATTGTCTGTGGATAACTATCTATTTTATTCACAGGGATGTAGATAATTTTATAGATATATCTTTACTTTTTTCATATAACATAGTTTTTAATTCTTTTTTCTTGTGTGGATAACTCTATCTTTTATCCACAAATTGTGTATAAAAGATTTTCAGGAGGTATTTTATGAAATTGACCGAAAAAAAATTAAATGATATCTGGGAAGAAAGTTTAGAAAGAATAAAAGAACAATTAAGTAATCCTAGTTTTAAAACCTGGTTTTCTGATACTGAACCAATAAAAATCAAAAACAATACTTTACAATTAAAAGTTCCAAATGATTTTATAAAAGATTGGATTAGTTCTCGTTATCAAGACTTAATAATTGAAACAATTGAAGAAATAACAGATACTGAATTAAATTTAGAATTCTTAACACCAGAAGAAATTAAAGAAACTAAAGAGGATAAAAAAACAACTAATCATAATACAAAAAACAAAATAAAATCAAACAATCAGATTAAAAACGGTATTAATCCAAAATATACTTTTGATACTTTTGTTGTAGGTAATAGCAATCGCTTCGCCCATGCTGCTTCACTGGCTGTTGCAGAGGCCCCAGCAAAAGCCTACAATCCTCTTTTTATTTATGGTGATGTCGGATTAGGAAAAACACATCTTATGCAGGCTATAGCTCATTTTATCCTGGATCATAATCCAGATAATAAAGTAGTTTATGTATCTTCGGAAACTTTTACAAATGAACTTATAAATGCTATTAAAGATGATAAAACTGTTGATTTTAGAGATAAATATCGTAATATTGATATTCTTTTAGTTGATGATATTCAATTTTTAGCAGGTAAAGAAAGGACTCAAGAAGAATTTTTTCATACTTTTAATGCTTTACATGAATCAAATAGACAATTAATTATTTCAAGTGATAGACCTCCTAAAGAAATACCAACCTTAGAAGAAAGATTAAGATCAAGATTTGAATGGGGTTTAATTACAGATATCCAGAGTCCTGATTTAGAAACAAGAATAGCTATATTAAGAAAAAAAGCTGATATTGAAAATCTACAAATTCCTAATGAAGTAATAATAGATATAGCAAATAAAATTCAATCAAATATTAGAGAACTAGAAGGCGCTTTAATTAAAGTTATAGCTTATGCAGAACTGGTAGAAAGAGAAATAGATCTTGATTTAGCAAAAGAGGCTCTCAAAGACCTTGTTAGTAATGATAGTTCTGAACCTAAAGAAATTACAATTAATCATATAAAAAAAATAGTTGCAGATTACTATAATTTAAACTTACAAGAAATAGATTCTAAAAAGAGAACTCAAAATATTGTTTTTCCAAGACAGATTGCCATGTATTTATCCAGAGAAATGACAGAAGCATCTTTGCCTATGATCGGAGATAGCTTTGGTGGTAGAGATCATACTACTGTAATGCATGCCCATAATAAAATAAGCGAAAAATATAAAGAAGAAGAAAACTTTAAAAATACAATTGATAATTTAATAAAAAAAATTAAGTCTTAATAACTTTGTTAAGAAGTTGTTAACTGTCTGTGGATAAAATTGTGGATATCTTTTTGAATTATATCACCTGTTTAAATGTGGATAAATACTTAATTATAGCCCACAGTTATTACACAGGCTTAATGACTTGAATTTCAAATAAATTAGGCAGTTTTGCACATATAAACATTGCCTACTACTATTACTATTAATTTTAGATATGATAGATAATTATGGAGGTGCTAACATGAATTTTATTATTGAACAATCAGTTTTCCACAATGCTCTTAAAAAAGTAAACAGAGCAGTTTCAAAAAGTAACACTTTACCAATTTTATCTGGTTTATTATTAAAAGGTACTGAAAATAAGAATTTACAATTAATTTCAACAGATTTAGAAATAGGCATTGAATTAAAAATTGGTGCAGATATTAATCAGACAGGAAATATTGTTTTACCTGCTAATGAACTTTCTAATATTATTAGAGAGTTACCTGCTGAACCGATACATATAAAGGTTAATCAGGATAAATATACAGCAGAAATTCAAACTTCAAACTCTCATTTTAAATTAAATGGATTTAATCCAGAAGAATTTCCTTCTTTACCTGATGTTGAAAAAAATTATAGTTTAAAAATTAATTCAGATCATCTCAAAAATATTATAGATAGAGTTAAATTTTCCTGTGACAAAAATAATTCACAACCAGGTTTAACTGGGGCACTATTATCTATTAAAGAAAATGAAATTATTATGGTTGCTACTAATACTTATAGAATGGCTTATTGCAAAAAAAATATAAAACATGATATAAGCGAAGAAATCAGAAATATTATTCCTGTAAATTCTTTAAATGAATTAAGTAATTTACTTGGAAATTATGAAGATGAAACAGTAGATGTTATAATAGATAACAGTCATATTAAATTTTCTTTTGAAGATATAATTTTAACTTCAAGATTAATTGAAGGTAAATTCCCTAACTATCAACAGGTTATGCCCAATGAATTTAATAATTTAATTAGAATAGAAAAAGATAGTTTATTAAAAGCAGTTAAAAGAGCCTCCTTAATAGCCAAATTAGATTCTGGAGTTGTTAATTTAAAATTTACTAATAATAACAAACTAATTATTGAATCAGTTAACTCTGAAAAAGGCCATGCTCATGAAGAAGTTAATATAGAAATGGATGGCGGAGAACAGAATATAAATATTGATGTAAATTATTTAATTGATGTTCTAAAAATAATATCTGAAGAGGAAGTTAAATTAGAATTAATAGGTCCTTTAAATCCCTTAACTGTTAAAGAGGATGATAATGAAGATTTCGTATATTTAATAATGCCAGTTAGACCTGGATCGTAGGTGATAATATGCAAAAAGAAATAAAAATTAATACTGAATCTATTCAGCTTGATCAATTTTTAAAATGGGCAAATATTGTAAGTTCTGGTGGTGAAGCCAAAAATATTATCCAGGAGGGAAATGTTTTAGTTAATCAAAAAGTAGAATATAGTAGAGGGAGAAAATTATTTCCTGGAGATAGAGTTGAGCTTTTAGGAGGAAAAACTATTTATATTGTAAGTAGGGATTAAATTGTTAATTAAACGAATATATTTAAAAAATTTTCGTAATTTAAAATCTGTCCTTTTAGATTTTAATACAGATTTAAACATAATTGTTGGTGATAATGGTCAGGGTAAAACTAATTTATTAGAAGCAATTTATTATATTAGTACTGGGCGCTCTCATAGAACTTCAACTGATAAAGAGTTAATTAATTTTAATGAAAATATTGATACTGATAACAAGAAATTAATTATTCAAACTAAAATTTTAAAAAAAGATAAATTAAATCAAAAACTTTCCCTGCAGATTCAAGGCAGGGATAAGTTATTTAAAGTAGATGATAAAGAAGTTGATAAAGTCTCTGATTTTATTGGAAAATTAAATGTTGTTTTATTTTCTCCTGAAGATTTAGAACTTGTAAAAGGTAGCCCTTCAAATAGACGAGATTTTCTTGATATTGAAGTATCACAGGTTAATCCGTTTTATTATCATCAATTAAAAAAATATGAAAAAATTTTAAAACAGAGAAATAATCTTTTAAAAGAAATAAGATATAATCCTAATAAAGATAAATCAGTATTAGATGTTTTTACAGAACAATTAATAACTATTGGAAGTAAAATCATTAAAAAAAGACAGGAAGTTGTAGAAAAGCTGAAAATATTAGCTCGCCTTCATCAGAGAAAATTAACTAATAATCAAGAAAATTTAAAGATTATTTATGATCCCAGTTTTGAATTTGAAAGTATAGAAAATATTGAAGATAAATTTAAAGAAATTATAGCAGATACAATTGATAAAGAAATTGAAAGAGGATATACTTTAATAGGTCCCCATAGAGATGATCTTATTTTAGAAATAAATGGTTATGATATTAGAAAATACGGTTCTCAGGGGCAGCAGCGGACTGCGGCTCTAGCTTTAAAACTTGCTGAACTTGAATTTATGAAAAGTGAATCAGGAGAATATCCTATTCTTTTACTTGATGATGTTTTTTCTGAATTAGATGGAATAAGAAGGCAAGAGTTAATTAATTTTATTGGCCAGAGAATACAGACATTTATTACTACAACTGATAAATTATTAGTAGAAGATATAGCCAATGATGAAGAAAAATATTTTTATATTGAAGCTGGTAAGTTTTACTAAAGGTGGTGTTAGAATTTGTTTTTACATATCGGTGATGGAAATATGATTTTAGCAAAAGATATTGTTTTTATTGGAGATATTGAATCTGTAACTGATAGTAAGATTACAGATGAATTTTTAGAGATAGCTGATGAAGAAGGTTTTATTATTGATCAGACTAAAGAAAAATCAAAAATTAGATCTTTTATTCTGACTGGAGAAAAAATTTATTATTCAATTATTTCTACTAACACTTTAGAGGATAGATTGAAAAATATGATCAGTGAAAATGGAGGAGTTTGATGGTTATGATCGATGAACGCAGATATGAAGCAGAAGATATTCAGGTTCTTGAAGGTCTTGAAGCAGTTAGAAAAAGACCAGGAATGTATATAGGTTCAACTGCTCTTGATGGCTTACATCATCTAGTATATGAAGTAGTTGATAATAGTATTGATGAAGCTATGAGTGGTTATTGTGATCTTGTTACTATTGAAATTAAAGAAGGAAATATTGTTGAAGTAAGTGATAATGGTAGAGGAATCCCTATAGAAACTCATCCTAAAATAAATAGACCAGCAGTTGAAGTAGTTATGACAACCCTTCATGCAGGTGGTAAATTTGGAGGCGAAGGTTATAAGGTTTCTGGTGGCTTACATGGAGTAGGTGTTTCTGTAGTTAATGCCCTTTCTGAATGGTTAGAGGTAAAGATTAATTGGAAAGATGGGAATATTTATAAACAGAAATATCAAAAAGGTATTACTGTCTCTGATTTAGAAATTGTTGATAGTTATTCAGGTGAAAATACTGGTACTACTATAACTTTTAAACCAGATAGAAATATTTTTGATGAAATAAATTTTAAATATAAAGTTCTTGCTCAGAGATTTAAAGAGCTGGCATATTTAAATAGAGGACTTAAGATTAAATTTATAGATAGCCGTCAGGATGAAAATAAAGTTAATGAATATTGCTATGAAGGCGGTATTATATCTTTTGTAAAGAATTTAAATAAAAATAAAAAGTCATTATTTCCTGATCCTATTTATATTCAGGAAGAGGCAAATGAACATGAAGTAGAGATTGCTATTCAGTATAATAATGGTTTTAATGAAAATATATTTAGTTTTGCTAATAATATAAGTACCAAAGAAGGTGGAACTCATTTAAGTGGTTTTAAAAGTGCCTTAACCAGAACTGTAAATGATTATGCCCGGGGTAAAAATATTTTAAAAGATAGTGATGATAATTTAAAGGGTGAAGATATCAGAGAAGGATTACTGGCGATAATAAGTGTTAAATTGGCAGAACCTCAGTTTGAAGGCCAGACTAAAACCAAACTAGGAAATAGTGAAATAAGAGGTTTTGTTGATTCTGCATTAAGTAAACATTTAAAGATATTTTTAGAAGAAAATCCCTCTGTAGCTAAAACTATTGTTGAAAAGGCATTACAGGCTGCCAGAGCAAGGAAAGCTGCTAAAAAAGCTAGAGATTTAACCAGGAGAAAGAGTGCTTTAACTTCAACTGCTTTACCTGGAAAACTTGCTGATTGTTCTTCAAAAGATACTGAAGAATCTGAGCTTTATATAGTAGAGGGAGATTCTGCTGGTGGATCTGCTAAACAGGGTAGAGATAGAAAATTTCAGGCCATTCTTCCTTTGAGAGGTAAAATTTTAAATGTTGAAAAGGCACGCTTAAATAAGATTTTAAATAATAAAGAGATAAGATCTTTAATTACTGCTATAGGTACAGGAGTTGGAGAAGAATTTGATCTTGAAAATCTTAGATATGGTAAAATAATTATAATGACAGATGCTGACGTTGATGGGGCTCATATAAGGACTCTGTTATTAACGTTCTTTTATAGATATATGGAACCACTATTGACTGAAGGTAGAATATATATTGCTCAACCTCCGCTTTATAAAGTAAAAATTGGGAGGAAAGAAGAATATGCATATAATGAGAGGGCCCTTCAGAAATTATTAGGTGAAAATGAAGGGAAAAAATTCTCATTACAGAGGTATAAGGGTTTAGGAGAGATGAATCCTGATCAGTTATGGGATACAACGATGGCTCCTGAAGAGAGATTGCTTTTAAGGGTTGAAATAGAAGATGCTATTTTAGCAGATGAGACATTTACTACTCTTATGGGAGATAGAGTAAGTCCAAGAAGACAATTTATAGAAGAGCATGCCCATGAGGTTGATAATCTTGATGTATAAATTACAGTTAAATAGTTTAGACGTAAAGGTAGGTGGATTTTTTAAATGCTAAAAGAAAATATTAGACAGGTTGCTATTGATGATGAAATGAAAGATGCATATTTAGATTATGCTATGAGTGTTATTGTAGGAAGAGCTTTGCCAGATGTTAGAGATGGATTAAAACCTGTTCATAGAAGGATTTTATATGCTTTAAAAGATTTAAATATAACTTCAAGATCTTCTCATAAGAAATCAGCAAGAATTGTTGGAGAGGTTCTAGGTAAATATCACCCTCATGGAGATACATCAGTTTACGATGCCATGGTGAGAATGGCCCAGGATTTTTCTTATAGATATCCATTAGTTGATGGTCATGGCAACTTTGGTTCAGTAGATGGTGATTCTGCTGCAGCCATGAGATATACAGAAGCAAGAATGGCTAAAATTTCTGAAGAATTATTAAAAGATATTGATAAAGAAACAGTTAATTTTAAAGGCAACTTTGACGATACTTTAGAAGAACCTGAAGTTTTACCAGCAAGAATTCCTAATTTATTGATAAATGGAAGTTCAGGTATAGCCGTTGGTATGGCTACCAGTATACCGCCACATAATTTAGAAGAAGTTATTGAAGGTGTAATTAAATTAATAGATAACTCAAATATAGATATAACTGAGTTAATGGAATCTATAAAGGGTCCAGATTTTCCAACTGGCGGTTCAATCATGAATAGAGATGAAATAATAAAAGCCTATCGTACTGGTAGAGGTAAAGTAAGAGTTAGAGCTAAGACCAGGATTATTGATCAGGATAGTAATAGCCCGACAATTATTGTTGATGAATTGCCCTATCAGGTTAATAAAGCTAAATTAATAACAAAAATAGCAGATCTTGTAAAGGATGAAAAGATAGATGGGATTAGAGATTTAAGAGATGAATCTGATAGAGATGGCATGAGGATTGTGATTGAATTAAAAAATAATGTTAATCCTGATGTTTTATTAAATCAGTTATTTAAACATACTCAACTCCAGGATACATTTAGTGTTATTATGCTGGCATTAGTAGATAATAAGCCCAGGGTATTGTCATTAAAAGAGATGCTCCATCATTATTTACAGCATCAAAAAGAAGTTGTTAGAAGAAGAACTATTTATGATTTAAATAAAGCTGAAGATAGAGCTCATATCTTAGCTGGGTTTAGAATAGCATTAAAGGATATTGATGAAGTTGTTGAATTGATTAAAAAAGCTCCAGATACTGATACTGCTTCTCAGCAGTTACAGGATAAATTTAGTTTATCTGAAAGACAGGCTCAGGCTATTTTAAGTATGCAACTTAAGAGATTAACTGGTTTAGAAAGAGATAAGATTGAATCTGAATATAGTGAACTACAGGAGACTATAGCTCATTTAAGAAGTATTTTAGCAAGTGAAGAAAAGCTTGTTAAATTAATCAGAGATGAATTATTAGAAATAAAAGAAACTTATAAAGACGAACGGAGAACTGAAATTTTAAACCAGGACGTAAGTTTAGAGATAGAAGATCTCATAGAAGAAGAAAATATAGTTGTTGCCTTAACTCACTTTGGTTATATAAAAAGAATGCCTCTTGATACATACAGGAGTCAGAGGCGTGGGGGTAAAGGTATTATTGGTATAAGTACTAGAGAAGATGATTTTGTTGCTAATATCTTTACTGCTACAACCCATAGAACATTCCTCTTTTTTACAGATGATGGACAGGTTTACAGGCTTAAAGGGTATCAGATACCTGAAGCCGGAAGACAGGCTAGAGGTACTGCTATAATTAATCTCCTGGATTTAGACGAAGGGGAAAGAATAAATGCAATTATACCGATTAAAGAATTCGATGAAGATAGATACCTTGTAAAAGTAACTAAAAAGGGGATTATTAAAAAGACTTCTTTAAGCGAATATGATACTAATTATACTGGTCTTCAGGGAATTCATCTCCGTGATGATGATGAACTTGTAGATGTTAAATTTGCTCATAATGATGAGGATATAATTATTACAACCCGAAATGGAAAAAGTATTCGTTTTCCTGTAGGTGAAGTAAGAGATACTGCTAGAAATTCTATAGGTGTTAAGGCTATTAGTTTAGAGGAAGATGATGAAGTGATAGGAATTGGTTTATCAAATGAAGGCGATGATTTATTTGTTATTTCAGATAAAGGTTACGGTAAAAGAACTTCTTTAGAAGAATTTAGGCCGCAGCATAGATCAGGCAAAGGTGTTATTACTGCTAAACTTTCTGATAAAGTTGGAAAACTTGTGCAATCTAAGGTGGTTGATTCTGAACAGGAATTATTGATTATTACTCAGGATGGTATTATGATAAGAATAGAGATAGATGATATTTCATGTATAAGTAGAAATACTCAGGGAGTTAGAGTTATTGCCTTAAATGATGGGGATAGAGTCGTATCGCTGGCAAAAATTGATTTCGATGAAGAAGTTGAAGTTTTAGAGGAAAAAGAATAATATAAAATTACTAAGGGCTGGAATTAAAATCCGGCCCTATAATTTTTTAAAATTTAATTTTAAAATTCCTTGACAATCTAAATTATTGATGTTAATATAATACTTGTCGCGTTAAAAAAACAGGTATATAAATTAACTGTTTTGGTGACAGAAAAGAACCTTGAAAAATGGATAGCAACCAGCCGAGAAAGATAGGCGGAAACCCGGAAAGATATGAGATAGGATCTTTCTAAGATTTCCAA